>JAHDIA010000011.1 GCA_020631035.1 Chitinophagales bacterium
TGGTGATGTAAGTATTTTGGTATGTAAATACTATGTTTAATGCAAAACTTTACTGAAGCCTACGAATTTCTAGTATCAATTTTTGGCGCAAGTCCTTTTGGTATTATTGCTATTGATTTGGCTGGTGAAATTACTTTAATCAATCAAAAAGCAATAGACTTACTCAATATCCCATTAACACCCAACAAAGTAATAGATAGGAATATTTTTGATTATTTAGGCAATATGGATGAGTTGGTTTCATCCCTTAATAGTAGTCTCAAAAAAGGAAGGCGTGCCTTTCAAATTGCAGAATTAGCATTGGACGACTGCTACCTTTCTATCCGTACCGAGCCAATTTTAAATGGCCAAACTATTATCATTGAAGACATTACCCAAAGGGTCAATGCCGAACGCTCTGCTTTAAATGCCATACTAGAAGCACAAGAAAAAGAAAGACAGCGTTTGGCATCGGAAATACACGACGGACTTGGTCCGTTGCTTTCGACCATACGTCTAAAAACCGAATCTTTAAAAGAGAGGCATCTGCAAAACCAACAATTCATGCAAGAACAAATTGGAGACATCATTGAATTGATAGATACAGTTGCCAGTGATACCCGAGACATCTCACATGCCTTAAGTCCTGCTAGTTTGAGGAAATTAGGCTTGGTAGCTGCCCTTAGACACTTGTGTGAAAAAAACAATGAGAGTAGCAATATTCAAATAGATTTTTATGCCAATGAGCAAATAAAAAATTGTCACCTAGATGAACAAACCAAGCTCAACATTTACCGAATTGGACAAGAGTTACTCAACAATGCCATTAAATATTCACAGGCATCCCACATCTATTTACAATTGAGTTGTTACAACGACCATTTGTCACTTAGTATAGAAGATAACGGCAAAGGATTTCAAGCAAACAATAATGATGGGAAAGGAATTGGCTTGAGCAATATAGAAACGAGAACTCAAGCAATGGGTGGAAATTTTGAAATAGATTCTCAAGTAGGTAAAGGAGTTTGTGCAAGCCTCAATGTACCGCTTTAATAAAATCGTTAAAATAATACAATGATAAAGATACTCATAGTAGATGACCATAAAATTTTTAGAGATGGATTGGTTTCTATCTTTGAACAAACCCCTGACATAGCTGTTGTAGGAGAAGCTAGTAATGGTGCGCAGGTGCTAAATATACTAAGCACAACCCCCACTGATGTTATTTTAATGGACATCAATATGGGACAAAGTGATGGCATTGGCACGACTCAAATTGTCAAAGAAAAATACCCGCAAACCAAGGTTTTGATGCTCTCTATGCACAACGAAAGTGGGTTCATTGTCAAGTCAGTTGAAGCAGGAGCCGTTGGTTATCTTTTAAAAAATGCAGGCAAAGACGAAACCATTAGAGCCATCAAAGCTGTATATAATGGCGAAACTTATTACAGTAGTGAAGTATCCAGCAAACTACTTGCTCACATCAATCAACTAAATAAAAATAAAACAGGTGTTCGGCTTACCAAAAGAGAAACTGAAATCCTCCAACTCATTGCTGAAGAGTATTCCAATCCCGAAATAGCCGAAAAATTGTTTATCAGTATTCGTACTGTAGACACTCACCGTCGCAATTTACTAGAAAAACTAGGTGCCAAAAATACAGCTGGATTGGTCAAACATGCCATCAAAATAGGCTTATTAGATTTATAAACCCATCTATTTCAAATCCAATCTTTCTTTTTAAAATACCACAGTTGTCCCAAAAAAACCAAAATCATAATGCCCCACAAAAGAGGATAGGCAAGCGGCCAGTCCAATTCTGGCATATAGCGGAAATTCATCCCATAAACACCCGCTAAAAAGGTCAATGGAATAAATACTGCCGAGATAATCGTCAAGACCTTCATAATTTGGTTCATCTTAAATGACAATTCAGACAAATACAAATCTTGTAAACCATTGAGCAAGTCTCTTTTCGTTTCGACCATCTCTAGTATCTGATTGTTGTGATCTAGTAAGTCTCTCAGAAAAACCAAATTACTTTCTGATATATGTGGATTTTCCAATTTAATCATTCGCCCAATGGCTTCTCGAAAAGGCATAATTGTTTTTTTTATCAACAAAACTTCCTTTTTCAAATAATGAATTTCTTGCTTGATACCCGCATCAGGTTCCTCTAGTATTTTGTCTTCCAAATCGTCAATCACATCCTCTATTTCGTCAATCACAACAAAGTAATGGTCTGCTACTACGTCCATCAGAGCATAAGCCAAATAGTCTCCTTCTTTCCGCCTAATTCGCCCTTTGTTGCTTTGTAATCTCTTCCGCACCGAAGCAAACAAATCGTCTTGGGTTTCCTTAAACGAAATCACCATATCCTTTCTAAAATAAATACCAATTTGCTCCTGTTTTACTTGCCTATTTGCTAGATCAAAACTCAATGCTTTTAGGACCAAAAAATTACCCTGCTCAAATTCTTCAAATTTAGGTCTTTGATAAATGTCTGCTACGTCTTCAAGAATAAGTGGATGTAAACCAAAATATTCACCAATTGCATTGATGACCTCTGTATTGTGCAAGCCCCTTATGTCATACCAATTAATTCCCTCTCTATTCGTGCCTATTTCCCCTATGCTTTGGTATTCTGTTTCTATTAAGTTCTCAACATTATAGATCAAATGATAAATTTCAACTTTATCTATTTTTTGCTCTCCTGTAAAAACAGTTGTACCTGGTGGCAAATTGATATGATGTATTGTTCTATCCATAGACCTCCAAGATACTGACAAAGATTTATATTTTTATTTTTTTTACTAGAAGCAAATGTTTGGTGCTTTGTCGCTACTTATTTGCCCGCTATCCATTTTTACTCCTCGTTCCGATAAAAATCGGAACTGTGGGGTAAACATTTCTATCGGGGCTATTTTATTTTGTTCAGTCGCATTCGCCGAAAACGTTTTTATTTCAGAATACTCATTGCATTTAAGATTTCCTAAAAATCAATACTGGAACCAGCATTTTTTGTGCTATTTTAAGACTGGTATTGTATGAAAGTATTTTCTCAAAGGTATTTCTCTGCTTACTTGTCAAACACAAAAAATCATAAATCGTTGTAAACCCACTAAATTCTAAATCCAAATACTTACTCATACTCAATCCCTTCTCTATTTCTTGCAAATTTAACTTTAAATCGTTTCCTGCAAATTGCTCCCAATCACACAATGTTTGTTTTACTCTTTTTTTATCCTCTCCCAATAATTTATGAGATTTAAAATGCACTACATCTATCTCACACTTTTGCCCAACAAACCAATATTTCAACTGCTCAAGATGTTCCAAATCTTCTTGCAAATACTCCGAAAGAAACAGCCATTTTTTTAAAGGATAAAAACGCTGAAAAGAAGGAATCAGCAAAATAGGGAGTTGTGTTTCATTGATTAATTCTTCAATGATTTGTTTGTTGCCATATTGATTTGCCAGATAATTCCCAATCACTATCATATCCAATGTCACCTCTTCCAAAATGGTCTCTATTCCTTCGACAATGTTCTCCTGGCTAACTCTGTCAATGGTCCAATTAATGGGCAAGGTTTCACCGGCAATCAGTTGTATTTTGGCTTGAATTTCGTGGATTCGGCCCAATTGTTTTTGGTCTAAATTCTTTAAATACTCTTGCACCTTATCTGCCAATAAATACTGAGATGTCGTAAACAACAATGGAGTTAAATCCTCTCGAACCAGGTGTAAGATGTGCAATTGTGCTCCTAATGATTGCGCTAATTCTGCTGCGTACAAAAGAGACTTTACTGCATCATTTTCAAAAGAGTTGATAAAAAGTAGGTGCTTCATAAAAGTGCTATTTGACAATAATATAATTGATTGTATAGATAAATAACGGGACTAGAGTAACCGAATAAGCTCCTTTTATTGCCTCTAATTCAAAAACTAGGTGATTTACCTATACAAAATTACGCTTTTTTACGCTTACACATTTCCTCTTATTGCCTCTACCTTTGAAGTATCAAAACCAACAACAATAAATAACTAATAAAAAACTGAAGCATGAAAACGAAAACAATTCAACACCAAATGAGCGATGCAGCAATCATTAAACTAATTGTTCAAGAAGGAAAAAACGAGCTTTTTGGCATCTTATACGGTCGTTACTATACAAAGGTATTGGGCAAAAGTCGTACGCTCTGTAAAAACGAAGAAGATGCTTTAGATATGACTCAAGATATATTTACCATTGCCTTGAGCAAACTCAGTACCTTTGAAGGTCGCTCTAGTTTTTCAACTTGGTTGTACCACATTACCTTTAATCACAATATTTGTTTTTTACGCAAAAAGAAAAAGAGAAAATACTCAACATTAGATGACAAAATACAACTGGAAGACCACTCTTCAAGCTTGTATGAAGACAAAGTAAAAAAAGAAGCCACTATAATAGATTTATTCAGCTTAATGGAAAGTCTAGACTTCGAAAACAAGGCTATTTTGTTATTAAAGTACAAAGAGAACAAATCTATAGATGAACTTGCCACACTATACAACATCAAAAGCTCCGCCCTAAAAATGCGTTTGCTTAGAGCTAGAAAAAAACTTTTAAAGTTGTATCAGGCAAATATGTCTGTTGACAATGAAAACATACTCATTCAAGCTGTTGCCTAAAACACTAAAACACCTTTACAAATGAAAAAATCAGGTTTCACATTCATCATTGTATTGCTTGGTTTGACCCTATTATTTTCCCTACTATTTGCCCCTTATCAACAATTGGCATTGGGCATAGTCACAGCAATTTTGGGCTATTTGTTGGGAATTGGTCAAAACCCAAAACTAAAATATGCCAAACAGCATTTGCATCATACTCCAAGTGAAAGAGAGAAAATGCAAGCTACGCCAAGAATCGAACAATCATTTCGACAGGCAGATAGCATTTGGATAGAAGTAAAAAAATAGAAATACCAAGTAAGTTGGTGAAGTCAATTTACTTGCTGACAAAACTGGTAGCGTTCAGATGGAGCTAACCAAATAAAGTAAGTTGATGAAGCAATTTACTTGCTGACAAAATCGGTGACACTCAGATAGAGCTAGCCGATTTATTCCCAAACCTTTTAAATCTTGTTAAGATGGTTCGTCAAATAGTTTATAGTTACAAAGAGTTTATGGCATACTTACTCATTTATGCCGCTTTTACCGATCTTGAAATGTCTGATGCCGAAAGTAGTCGTATTATAGACATTGTTGGAGAAGAAGATTTTGACCATATCTTAAAACTATTCAAGAAGCATTCCGACTACCAATCCATTAGATTTATTCAAGAACAAGCTCAGTATTATATACATTCTCGAACAGACAAAAAAAGTCTATTGGACGATATGCGTGAAATCATCTTGGCTGATGGAGAAATCAACCATCTCGAAGAAGAAGTCATTCGCATCATTGGAAAAATTTTATAAAAAAAACAAATTACTTGTCAAAAGCCTTGTTTGGTAAAAGATCGTATTTCGTCAAACAAGGCTACAACTAACAGCTCATTTTATTATGTTTTTAACAGAATCTGCACCATTCAATGAAGTTCTTACAATGGATTACAAGCCATTGATTTTGTTTGGTATCACCTTACTTCTTACTTTTTTGTTTGCCCGTTGGTTTGATCGTTTTTTCAAAAAATTTGTTTTGGACTCTAGTAGAGTCTTAGAGAATGACCCAACCAATTATCAATTTTTACGACATTCTGTCATTGCGTTAATATACATTATAGGCACCATGTTGGCCATCAATATGGTGCCTTCTTTGCGTACACTTTCCACCTCACTTTTGGCAGGTGCTGGTATTTTGGCAGTCGCAATTGGTTTTGCTTCACAAAAAGCATTCTCCAATATCATTAGTGGAATGTTTCTCATCATTTTTAAACCTTTTAGGGTCAATGAGTTTATCAGTATTGGCAATGATATTCAAGGAACCGTTGAAGATATCACCTTGCGTCATACTGTTGTAAAAAACTTGGAAAACAAACGCATCATCATACCCAATTCCTATGTTAGTGATGCCGTAGTCGTCAACTCTAGTACCATCGACAAAAAAATATGCCGTCCTTTTTTTGTAGGTATTGCCTACGATGCAGATTTAGACAAAGCAATGCAAGCAGTAATGGACGAAGCACAAAAACACCCATTGGTTATAGACAATCGCAGTGCTTTAGATATTGCCAACAACCTCCCCATTGTCAATTGTAGGATTGTTGAACTTGGAGACTCTGCTATTACTCTCAAAGCTTGGGTTTGGACCAAAGACACAGCTGATGCATTAGAAGTAAATTGTGATTTGAATAAAGCCATTGTAGAGCGATTTAGAAAAGAAAACATCAGCATTCCTTTTCCACATCAAGAAATCATTATTAAATAAACCGACGAAGGAAAAAGCAAGCATATTTACGCCCGATAGTAGTGGATAGCTCCCGATGCGAAGCAATTCGGGACTAGAAGCGGATAGCGGGGAGACGCCCACCCACGAAGCAGTCAACGTTCCGTCCCAAACATCAACACACATTATCATAAAAGTTTCAAAAAGGTGACACCTTTTCAATAAAAAAAGCCAGCACATAAATGCACTGGCTTTGGAATATATATTTATTTAAAATGAGGTTTAGAATCAATACCGTATTTCAGCTATCCCCAATTTGGCTTGATTGATGGTCCAAGTGTCGTAATCGGTGGTTTGAACCACTCCATCCATATTGCCATCTGCTTGTTGGTAAGTATAAATGACTGAAGGGTCTAATTTCCAAGCATTGTAATCGGATACTTGTAAGACGCCATCGCCTACATAATCTCCTGCAAACATTACATATTCTCCTGTAGGCAAGAGTTTTAATTGAGCTGTACCAAGTGCCTGTCCCGCCCCTGTGGTAAAGTCATAAACCATTGAGCCTGCTCCTTGTATGGGCACACTGCTCATTACATCCAAATGGTTTCGGTGACGGACCACTACATAGTAATCGACTCCTATACTTAGGTTGTTAAACACCAATGGTGTTACGCCATCTACTCCTACAATATCTCCATTCTCTAGCAACAAACCCGCTACACTCTCGACCAAGCTCGTATTGGGTGTGGTGCCACTCAAATTGGGTGTTCCTGTACGCAATTCGACCAAGACCCAATCGACTGTATTGGTAGGGAATAGTGTTACCGATTCGGTACCCGCATAGAACCAAGGCCAAGTATTGTAAGGTTGAGCAGTAGGCAACAATCCATCATCTAATAATTTGGTTTTCATTGTACCAGAACTGTTGATGAATGCCCCTTCCAAATAGGCTCTTACTGTTAGTTGTAAACCAGGGGTGATACAATTGTCAACAATGATCTGTTGCGTACTTGAGTTGCTACAAGTTCCTTGTGTTATATCGTAAACAATGTCTATGGGTGTTCCCCACAAATTGCTAGGAACACTGGTGGGATCGAAGCTAGTACCCGATACTCCTGGCCCACTAAATGTTCCACCCAAAGTGGTAGGTACAAGGCTTACAGCATTGTCTTGTACACAATAGGCACTTGCCAAGGTGGCAAAGCTTGCATCTGGCAGGGGTTCAACTGTTACCGTTACTGCTTGTGAAGGAGGAGAAACACATCCATTCCCATCAATGGTCTGTACTGAAAATGTCCCAGGTGTATTGACTAGAATGTTTTGTGTGGCTGCCCCTGTAGACCAAATGTATCCAATGGCAGTGCTACTACTCAATACCACATCGTCGCCTTCACAAATGGTAATAGGTCCACTTGCAGTAATGCTTGGTGTAATGACCAAGTAATTGGTTACTTCTACTGCATTAGAAGTTGAGACACAGCCATCGGCATCTGTGACATCTACAGTATAAATTCCAGTTGTACTGGCGTAAATAGATTGTGTTGTGCTACCATTAGACCACAAATAATTTTGGCCAGCAGGCAATGCTGTCAACAATACGCTGTCTCCTGGACAAATACTTTGGTTGCTTGCTGGGCTTATTTCTGCTATGGGTGGTAAATTGACGATCACTTGCATTTGTGTGGCTGTCGCATCTAAGCCTTCGATATCTGCACACAATCCAAGATTGGTAATGTCTTTATTAATTTGTTCTACTGTAGCGGGTGTTAAGTTGTTTAAATAATTCAATATATTGGGTTCTGCATTTTGGTCGCTATAAGACAAGCCCCAAATGGTATACACTCCAGGAGCCAATGTGCTAAAATCAAAATCACCTGTTTGATTAAAATCAATTATGTTATAGGTAGGACTGATGTCATTGGCTAAAATATAAGCATAATCAAAACCTACTGCTGGTAAGCTTTCGTCATTCGCTGTATAATCGTTTCCAAAAGCAGACAAATCATCGCCTTCGCATATGCTAAGGGGGCTTATTAGTCCATTTGGTGCTACAAGATCCCCTGCATCAGCATCCTCTGCCGTACAACAAATGTAAGTCAATTGTACATCTTGAGTAATAACCATATCGTTGACAAAATTGATGCTGATGGTATCTGGTTCGTAACAAGGGGCACTGTAGACAACATCAAAGGTCCCACAGTAGGCAATTCCTGTTGAGTAAAAGCCTGTCAAATCTGAATTAGCTTCTTCAAAATCGTAATTGAGGACGTCTATGCTTGCCCCTGAAATGGGTTGACCTGTACCTGCATCGGTAATGGTACCTTCTATTCGAGAGGCTGGATTACAATCTGCCCCAAATACATACAAGCCTTCTTGACGGTCAGAGGCAACAATGGTTCCCGATGGGAAGAAAGGATAGACACCCCAACATCCATTGTATCCACCACCTGTATAAGCAGGGGAAGTATCGTAATGTTCTACTTCTACCAAATTAGATGGATCAGAGAAATCTACAATCCCGAAGTATAGTAGGAAGCAACTATGTAATCGCCTTTGATGAATACATTATGAGGTGTCACATTGGTACCAGGGAAACTCTCAATATTGTCTAAGTAAACAATGTTGCTCAAATCAGATATATCATAGGTGTTAATACCTAGACCCGTATTGCCACCGACCTCATCTACTGCGACCAAAATATTGCCATCATCAGACACCCAACAAGCGTGAGTAAAGTCGCCAGGTGTGGGTTGTAGTGCCAAAACTTCATTGGCAGTGATTACACCATTTGGCAAAGAGGCAATTCCTGAAACATCGACCACACCAAAGGTTCCATCATAAATATGCGATGTATACAAAGTATCTCCTCTGGCATAGCCATCGTGTACATAAGTATCTTTTCCTGAAATAATGTTGTATCTTGGATAAGCTCCAATGTAAGTTGGATTGCTTGGATTGCTTGCCACATCTACAATGAGTGTTCCTGCGGTTGTAGTTGTACCTGGAATATTACTGCTACAAGTTGCTCCAAACAAATAGGCTTTACCAAACTCATCTATAAAAATGTTGTGGCTATCAGTATAGCCAATACCAAAATCGGTATTGTAAGTAGTAATGGACGAAGTAACAGGATCGGTTGTTAGCCCACTCAAATCAATGATGAGCAATCCACCTCCACTGGCAGATTCATTGACAATGTAAGCATAAGAATCCCACGTTTTTAAATCTCTCCAACCAATGTTGACACCGCTAATGTAGTGAACCTCCACTGGATTTTCAGGATCAGCTATACTAACGATAGATACCCCATTGACCAAACCAACCAAGGCATACTCGGTACCATCTGGTGCGGTATATCCCCAAATATCGTTGGGATTGCCACTGAGTACCAATTTACTTTTAAAATTCAATAACAATGGATCAATGGTTACATCAACGGTATCCATTGCCGTACAAGTTCCATCCGAAACAGTCAGAATGTACATTCCATCTGCATCTACAACAGGCATTGCAGTATTGGCTCCTGAAACAATGTTTCCATCAGGTGTGGTCCAAGTATAAGTTGAAATCGCCCCATTGATGGAGGTAGACATACTTCCGTCTAATGTCGCCGTTTGCCCATCGCACAATTCTGAGATTTCCGCCACTGCTTCACAATTTGGACCAATGACCAAGAATCTTGCTTCATCACAATTATTTTCTTGTCCTGTTGCAGTTACACAAGCGGTATTTATCAGCTCAACCGCATCTACAATTGCGACGTCGTCAACATACCATCCATTGCCACCTACAAATTCATCGCAAGACATTCTAAAACGCACCTGAACATTTAGCCCCACATAAGAACTAAGGTCCACAATGGTTTCAAGATACCCTAAACTTTGTCCTGTAAAAGCTTGTCGCCCACTAATAGAACTGGCTGCATTGACTTGCATTACATTGTTGTAGCCATTTTGAATCATATATTGCCCTAAATCTGTCCAGTTGGCTCCACCATTGCTAGAAATTTCAACCACTCCCCCATCCCAAGTAGACTCTGTATCGTACTCATGGAAAAAGCGCAATTGTGGGTTGTTGCCTGTAATGGGTACTGCTGTGGTGAGTGTCAATGCAAAATCTGTGATGGTGTCTTTGTCTATGGCATACCAAGCATTGCTTCCACTATTGGGATTGCTTGTTCCATTGACCCAATTGTAGGAATTGCCATACAAATTATTGGTCGTCCAAAGTGTATTGCCATTGTCCATATTGTCTAATACAGAAAATACAGAATAAGCAGGTCCAACCGCTTTGGCATCATAAGAACAAAGCATACTGCCCGAGCTTACCAAAGAAGTTGGCGTAAAGGTTAAAATATTTCCATTGGTTGTCACTCCACAAGTAGCCGAACCATTGACATATTCCAAACCTATTGGCAAGGTGTCTTTGATGGTTACATTGGACAAACTAGAAGCTGTAAAATTGTCTACATCAATATCAAAGTTGATGTTTTGTCCTATTTGTACTGTTGGTTGATTGGCAATTTTGCTTATGCTCAAAATATTGTTGCAAGAAGCTGGTAAGTCAAAAGCTTCTGTTCCATCACAACGGCTGGTACTGGCTCCTTGACTGGCACTGGCTCCCAAACCTCTATTGGCAAATGCCTGCCAAATCAGACACTCATTGGCTCCTCCATTGTTGATTTGATCGGCCTGTAAAATGGCATCTCTTCCATCTACAAATCCAGGGCTACAAGGTTGTAGCTTCATCCCATCCATTATCAATTGTGCCACAATATTGTTGCCTCCTGTTCCATTGTAAATATCTGGGTCAAAACCATATTGGTCTATGAATGCCCAGGTCAAGTCCCAGAGCATTGTAGACCATACAAAACCTACTCCGTGCGGAACCGTAACTTCAGCATTACATAAGTCCCCATAAGTATATGGATTAATGGCAAAATCTGATGAATAAGGTGCTGGGCGAATACCTGAACCTGTAATTGGTTGGTTTTGTGCAAAAGTTCCTACTCCTCTTTTGTCTCCCGATGCATCCCCTGCTTCAATGGTCATCCACATCCCAATCCAATCACTCCAACCTTCCCCCATTTGTTCTTCGTTGCTCAAACAACCAGAGTTGCCAGGTCCACCTGTCAATCGAATAGAAACTCCATGCCCATATTCGTGTGCAATGATGCCATTGTCGAAGTCTCCATCAATATTGGCACTACTACCAGAAGAAGACATTGTAACATTAACGGTTGGAATGGCTGCACGAATGGCTGCACAATCTGCTTGACTAATCATTACAGAAGGAATGGTGATAGATGCATCTGTTCCACTCATAGTAATGGGTCCTCCTGCCACATTGTTACAAACTACACAGGCTATTGCCCCTGCATTTTGTGCTTCTTTTACTTTGACTACAAAAGTGCAATTACCTCTATCAATTACAGCAATATTGCCATTAACGGCTGCTGCATTAATCAAAGGATTACATCCTTCTGATGGATTGGCTGTTCCATCATCAACTATGACCAAATTACCAGAGATTGAGGCTGGATTAATGGGCAAACCAGGTCCAAACCCTGCTTGTATAGCATTATATGAACCTGCTACTCCCCCAGGAGAATTAACCTGAAAGTTTACCATAGCACCAGCTGTCCACTCGAACATTTGCATTCTACCATTGGAACCATCGGGTGGAGAAGAAAAATTGGCATTGTTGGTACCCGAACCATCTTGACAATCGGCATACACAAAATCATTGCCATTGCCACCACGTCCCATATTGTCATTCTGGAAATTACCACTTGCCTCATCAAAGCCATATTGGTAAAATACATCGTGAATCAAATTGTTCCAATAAAAAAGATTGGTAGTTGCAGCATCGGTATAAGTAGAAGGATCATTGTTTAGATTGAGTGGGTAATCATAGGTAAAGGTCGCCGAGTTGGGACTGGCTCCTGTTCCATTGTTTCCATTTCTATCTTCTTGTGCCCAAACATTGTTGCCTCTGGTGTAGTTGTAGGTTTGATTGCCATCGTTGTGCCAACCCAAAGTGGCTGAAGGGTCACCCGCCAACCAAGGATCAACTTCTAGTGTTCTCGAACCGTGATTGGGACTTTCTACAGGATAAGCATATACTCTATAACCATTGGCAACAGGAGCTTTCAAATCACTATCCATTTCTTTTTCAGCAAAATGTGGTTCACAATCCATCTCATTGTGCTGATGCATATGCCCTTCTTCTGAACAATGCTCATCCCACTGGCAATTGATGGTCCAAGTAATTTTGTTTAAGATTTCACCTGTCACTGCATCAATTTGGTAATTCCACCAATGAAGGTCTTGGGCTGTAAGCAAAGCTATGTCCCAAGCCAAGCGTACATCGCCTTCTTTTGTGAGGTAATATATTGGACTTATTTTTATTGGATCAGCAGCAATGCTATTGTCTGCCAAAACCATTTCCAATGCATTGCCCTCTACGCTTTGAGCAATCTGCAAAGGCTCGTCAATTCTCAAATTCAAATCTTGGGCCATTGCCTCTACTGCTTTGAGTGGCTCTGTTTGTGGAACAGTTGTATTGACCTTTGTCACCAAATCAACCACAAAGCTATTATGGTAATTCACCAATTGTCCTCTACGGTCAATAGCAAGATTCATCACAGCATTGCTTACACCAATACCATTAAAACTTTGTCTCAAATATAAATGGGTAATACGGTTGTGTCGGCTTACATATTGATCTGTAACAATTGGGTGGGAAACGTCTTGATTGCTTAGATCAGAAGCACGTTGAATCTCTTCTAAAAAGTTGGCTATTTCATTTTTGTCATAGATACCATTATTGGCCACTCCAATAAGGCTGACAAATAGAAACCCTAGCCAGAGGGGAATAAACTCTAGTTTCATGTTAGGCTAAATTTTAATTCATAGATACGTACTTTCTGATACTTATTCTAATAGAATAATGTTTCATTATATAAAGTGTTTATTAATGTACAATTAATATATACTTATAAAAATCAGATATAATGTGAAGTGTTTGACATTTGTAGGATTGCCTAAACAGTCCATTCTTTAGAGTGTTATTGTTTGCTCAAAAATTACAGCGAAGATGATTTTTAAATCAAAAAGCAGCACAAAAATAGAAAAGTAATTTATATGGTAGGTATAAAAAAGAAAGGAGTTAATGTAAAACGATAAGGTTTGACAATAACTCCCACTAATTAACACTAAACTATTACTGGAATGAATTACACTGATACAAAGTTAAATCAAGTCCAAGAAATAATATTTATAAAAAAAGTGCTTTCTTACGTCTTCAAAAGTCATTTTCTCAGTAATATTTTGTTCTTTGCTAAACTTTTAAAAGGAAAAGCTGTTGTTTTCATTGTTAAAAACGATATTTGCATTTTTATTCAAATCCTTTAAAAACTTGACAATCAATGGCTGGCAAAACTTTTCCTCTTACAGTGAGTGAAGTGGCAAACAATACCGCAGATACCATCACCATTACATTTGACATTCCAACACACTTAAAAAATGAATTTGACTATGATCCTGGTCAATATCTTACATTGGAGGTAGAAATTAATGGCAAAAAAGAACGCAGGGCTTATTCTATGTGTACCAGTCCATTGACCGACTTACAGCCCGCTGTAACAGTCAAAAGATTGCCTGGTGGTCTGGTCTCTAACTACTTGAATGACAATATTAAAGCTGGTGATACCATTAAAGTTTTGCCTCCCTACGGCAACTTTGTGGTTAACCTCAACGAAAGCCATCAAAAACAATACATCATATATGGGGCTGGTAGTGGCATTACTCCGCTTATGTCCATCATCAAATCAGTTTTGTCGTTTGAAAAACAATCTAAAGTTGCTTTACTGTATGGAAATAGAAATGAGGACTCTGTTATTTTTCGTTCAGAACTAGCCGCTCTACAACAAGCACATTCTGAGCGTTTTCAAATCACTCATACTCTTTCTCAAGCACAATCACTTTGGACAGGAGAAACAGGTAGAATTGATGTAGAAAAAATCAAATCTTTCGCCTTTAAATATGGCGACAACAATTTGCAAAAAGAATACTTTATTTGTGGTCCTACAGATATGATTGTCTTAGCAGTACAAACACTTGAAGAGATGCACATTGCTGCTAACAACATTCACAAAGAATATTTTGTCTTACCTGACAAAGAACCAGACGCAGAAATAGTCGAAGCAGTCAATGAATCGGGTCCTCAAAAAGTTAAGGTGATTCACGAAAATCAAGAGTACGAAATCGAAGTCAGCCCCAACGAAAGCATTTTAGATGCTGCCTTAGACAACGATATTGACGCGCCCTTTTCTTGTATGGCGGCTGCCTGTGCAACTTGTCGTGCCAAAGTCCTATCAGGCAAAGTGGTAATGGACGATAGAGAAATGCTTTCTGACGAAGAAATAGAAGAAGGTTATGTCTTGACTTGCCAGGCTCACCCCGTCTCTGCTGATGTGGTATTGACCTTTGACGAGTAAATTTAATTGTGAGTTATAAATTGTGAATTGTAAGTTGTCCTAGAGTGGTTTGTATTCTGTGGTTGAGTGAGTAAAAAAAGAACAAGGAATGGCTAGCCATTCGTAATTCGTAACTCTACATTCTAAATTTATTTTGGGGCATCGTCTCTCTTTCATGGCTGCGTTCAATCTGGTTAGCCAACGCATACTTTAGGCTGCGTACAAGGGGATTTCCTCCCGCTCATCCGACGCTATAAAAAAGGTTCTTTGACAATTTTTGAGGAAGAGAGCGAATTCTTAAACAAGCTATCCAGTCGCCTGCGGCTCCCTTCTATTTGTTCAAGAATCACTCTCCAAAAATTGTCAAAGAACCTAAAAAAATCGCTCTACACAATTGTAGAGCGATCAAAAAAACTAGTTTGGTTAGGGCTCTTGCCCCTGATTAGATTATATTTTAGTTTTTGAAAACCGCCCCACTACTTTAAATGTAGTGAGACGATTTATTTCATTAGTATTGGCTAGGGCACATTGCCCCTGGTATCATCATCTTCAAAAAATGTTTTTCATTGGTGGTGTAAATGAATTTCATTTGTATCATAAATGTTTCCCTGTTTTTTCTATTTTTAATTTTAATATTGTATGGGATCAGCTCCAATTTTGCTTCGGTTGCGCTCCCATAAATTATAGTCCAAATTATTAATGATGCCATTCCCATCTCCATCGTAATGGAGGTATAAAAAAAGAGCAGCATTGTCTTGACGCCATAAGTTGTAATCCAAATTATTGTTCACACCATTGCCATCGTAATCTCCACAATACATAGTATTGGTTCCATTCATAAACTTTTGTTGATTGACGCCCATTGCTTGAGCGGTAGAAGAGGTAAAATCGTACAGTGGCAAACCTGCATTGACTGAAACGGGAGCGGCACTCACCACATCAATGTGGCTTTTATGGCGTACTACAACATAGTACCCCCCTTGGACTAATCCAGGAAACTCAACACCTAAACTACCATCTAAATCCATTAATTTACCGTCGTTTCTAAGGAATGTAGCTTTTTGCTGTACTACTGCATCTACATCTGTAGCGTCTCTAACTTCTAACAATACCCAGTCTACAGTATTGGGAGGAATAAATGCCACACTTTCTGTACCTGTATAATTGTAAGGTGCAACATTAAAGGGCTGCTCCAAAGGAATCAAATCTTGATCCAATAAATCTGTTGGCATTTCATTGACGCTTCCATCATAAAATCCTTCAAGCCAAAGTTTCAAACTCACTCCTGACTCCGTAGTGCAATTAGAGCAAGGAAGTATTTCAAAATCATCATCCGAAATATCAAAGAAAATATTGTCAGATGCCACAATCATAATGCGGTTGGTGCTTCCTGGGATATTGGGTACCGTCACCATATATTCACCTGTATTGGGAACATTTTCAGCCAGTACCACATCATAGGTTTGCCCCCCATCTGTTGACATTACAATGTCTACTTCTTGGGCATTTATGGTATTGTTATCTGTTCTCGCAGGGTCCCATTGTATCATACGATTGCTTTCGCCTAGCCAACTTTCTCCTCCATTGGGCGACTCGACCAAAAATGGTCCTGCTTTATTGCTAAATTCAATCACCACATCTTCGGACGTTGCACATCCCCCTCCTAGCCTATTGTCTCTAACCACACAAGTAAATTCCATTGAACGGCTGACGCTTGGCAAGACCTCCCAAGTACTTATTCCATTGTTTAGCAAGGTATTCAAAGCAGGAAAGTATCTTTGTGGTGAAGCAGTTGGCTCCAATGAACGAAACATTGGTCCAAAAACCGAGTTGTCTGCGGGGGGCATAGTCGCAATTTGATTGTCCATTTGTTCCCAACAATAAGTCAAGGCATCTCCATCAGCATCTCCTGCAATACAAGTCAATACAAAAGGGGTAGAGATCGGTACGGTATAAGTTGTATGAGGAATGATTTCAGGTGGATTGTTGTCTATGGGCGTTTCTTCAGCACAAAAACCCACAAAACCTCCAGATATTCCTGCATATATTTGTTCTATGCTAATGGCATGAAAATAATCATCACTATTGAATTGTACATTGGGAGAACAGATACCCGCATAGCCCATAATGGTTGAACCACTACCTGGCTCCATAGCTGTCGCATTGTTTCTTTGGCAATCGTTGTTTTGGGTATGATCGGCTCCAAATTGATGTCCCATTTCGTGAGAGACATAATCAATAGCAAAGGGATCACCAATGGGATTGCTCAAAGCAGTACCTCCTTTGGCTTTATTAGAATTGCTACAAACCGAACCCAAAAATGCCAAACCACCTCCACTTGTACCAAAAACATGACCAATATCATAATTAAATGTACCAATCAATTGATTGCAGACATTTTGGTTTTGATTGATCATTGCAGTGATGTCGCTATTGGTAAATGGATCGGAAGCAGCAATGGTATACAATATATCTAGGTTGTTGTCTACCAAGTTCATTCTGATACCCAAATCTCTTTCATAGACTCCATTGACTCTGTTCATAATGGTGACTATGGCAGCCAAAGCATCGGGCTTGGTCCCACCATGGTATTGCCCATATTCACCTGTACAAGCAACTGCCAATCTGTATGTTCGCAATTGACAATCTTGGGTAAAACTTTTAAAATCAGTTGGCTTATACTCCAGTTTCTTGTCTTTGATGACTGTACATTCAAATTCGTCACTTGTGGTACAATCAGATTTTTTGTAACTGATGTATTGATTGGATTGGGTTATGTCTACAGGTTCTACTAGTGTTGTCCCTTCTTTTTCAGAAAAGACCATAGCAAAAACCCCCTTATGACTTTTCTCCAATCTGAGTCGAGCGGTAGGATCTTCTTTAGAATATCCAATGTACGCTTTGATAGCTGGAAATTGTTTAGCCAATTTGACGGGTAAGAGTTCTGATTCTACTACTTTAAAAGTAAGATTTTTTCCTTCTGCCATAGGAATGCTGATTTCGGGAAGCAGTTCTTCTATGGCAGCCTTTTCTGAAAAACGTCTTGGAGTATTTTCTAATCTTTGTTCCAACTGCTTGACGTTTAATTCAGTAGTTCTAAAATGTTTGGGTTTATATGATTTATTTATTGTTAGATTTTTATCTCCAACATCTTTCCAAATGTCTTTGTCACCTTGCCCAATAATAAAACTACTGGAAAGCAACAAGCAGCCTAAAATTGTAATAAACCTCATAATCATACACTAGTTTTAACAGGAATTAAGTAAAGAACATTGAAATGGAGGAGGTCATTAAATTGGTAGTGGCGCAAATTAAAACATAGTACAAATGCATATACCAAGGTATACTTATCTCACTTAGCACAGCAGTTGTATTGGTCTATAAAATTGGTTACAACTAGAGCAATGTGATTGTGGGTAAATTAAACAATTCTACAAAATTGCATTTACATCTAACAAGGGTCACTTTTTTAATTGCTCACTAATTGCCCATTCCACAGAATGTAACATAGCTATGGATAATTCAAATAGGATTGAAATTAACTATTGCTTAGTCTTAGTGAATGAAGGGAAATATGAAAAACATTGTAAGTTGGAGGCGCATTATTTCCTAACTTACTTGCGCATACTGCACATAAATACGATAAATTGAAGTAAAAGGATACAGTTTGTTAAAAATAAAAGTCCTGTTTTGTTTGGTAAATACAAAATTAACCCCTAAGACAAAGGACTAAGTATTGTTTTCTACGCCTGATGGAAGTGGTACCTGATGCCGAGAATGCCCTATGAAGTAAGGAGCAAAGACGGCTGACGTAAGGAAGACTAGTTGCAACTATACTGAATGGGCAGGAGAGGCAGCAAGTACAAGCGGACAGCAGGGAGACCTGAACAGACGAAGGTGAAAGCGTGCCGTAAATAAAAAGGTGACACCTTTGCTTATTATTTAACCATTCCTAATAGAAAAAAGAAATTTTTAAAGGTGTCACCTTTGTTGGTTAAGGCAATTGCGCCTCTATAATGTAATTTGCTTGATTTTCGGGATTGGCTGGATGGGTCAAAATATTAAAAAATATCTCATTGGGATCGTTTGCTAGTCCTTGGTAGACCACCTTACCATCCATATTAACATCTCCCATAAAGTAGCCGTTCTGAATGTAGTTAGACTGTTTCCCGCTGTTTTCGGGAGCCGTCAAAATTTCAAAGAAGGCTTCGTTGGAGTCATTTTCTGTTCCTTGGTAGACCACCCTACCATTGCCATTGGTATTGCCCAACCACATTGCCATTCTTCCATCCATATTGGCTTGGGCAAAGTCGCCATAGGTTGCAGTATTTGGATTGCTAAAATCCAATGACTTGGTACTGCCATTTAGATAAATCGCATTGGCTGTCATTATACCCAAATGGTTGCGGTGTTTAATAGATACATAGTAATAACCCGCCTCTAAATTTTCAAATACTAGAGGCCCACTGCCGTTCGTATTGACGAGGTCGCCATCTCTTTGTAGCAAGGCAGCATACGATGCCAAAACCGTTTCGACTTCGTCTATAGGGCGCAACTCAACCAATACCCAATCAACGATTGCATTGCCTCCATTGACATTGAATACATTTGAAGGAACAAAGTTGTTATTGGCTTGCCCTACAACATTAAAGCCAGATTCATAAGTATAGGGCGACTCGATGGGTAAATAGTTCAATTTGCGTAAATCATCTCGCATAAATGAACTGGAATTGGTATTGTTTTTTGGCATTGCTCCCTGTAAAAACAATTTGACGGCTAGTCTCAAATCGACATCACAGTTGCTACAAGGCTGTATGGTGATGTTGTTGTCAGAAATATCGAAGAAAATGTTGTCGGCAGCTTGAACTTTTATTCGGTTGCTTTCGCCTGGATTGTTGGGGACCATAATGGAATGACTCCCATCATTCGGTACATTTTCTGCCAACATAATACCATAGGTTTCCCCTCCATCTACTGACATCATAATGTCTACATTTTTGCAATTGACCAAGTTGTTGTTGGTATTCGCCACATTCCAAGTAATGTTTTGGGTGCTGCCCACTCCCCATACGACATTGTTGTTGGGATAATTGATTTTGAATGGTCCTGCCGTACTGGTAAAATTGATTTTGACATCATCAAAAGAGATATTCCCCACTCCTTGGTGGTTGTCTCTGATGGTACATCTAAAATTCATCTCCCTTGTTACACTGGGTAGGACTTCCCAAGTAGGCGTTTGATTGTCCAACAAACTTTCTAAATTGGGCATAAATCTTTTGGGCGATTCGCTAGGAGGCAAAGAGCGAAAAGCAGGTCCTATATTGGAATTTGCCTGTGGGGGCATAGTCGCAAACTCTGCATCCATTTGTTCCCAACAATAGGTCAAATTGTCTCCATCTATGTCAAAACCTTGTGCTTCCAAAACAAAGGGAGTTCCTATTGGCAAGGTATAATCATCTCCAGCAGATACCATAGGAAAATTATTACCCAAATCAATATTGGTGCCGCACAAAGTACCTGTACCAAAATTGAGAAAGATGAACATTTCTTCTAGACTGATGCCATGAAAATAATCGTCACTAAAAGTTACCACATTGGGGGCACATACCCCTGAATAACTCATAATGGTAGAGCCACTTCCTGGTTCGACTGAGGTTTGAAACCAGCGGTTGCAATCGTTGTTTTGGGTATGGTCGGCTCCAAATTGGTGTCCCAATTCGTGTGCTACATAGTCTACAATAAATATGCTGCCTAATGGTATAGAAATACCCGTTCCTCCACTTGCTTTGCTAAAGGGATTGCATACAGATGCCAATGACGCCAAGCCTCCACCATAAGTACCCAAAACATGCCCAACATCATAATTGTCTGAACCTATGTATTGATCACAAGTTTGCTGATTGGCATAGAGCATTTGCTCAAGATCAGTATTGGTATAAGGATCAGTATTGGCATTTAAGAAGATGAGTTTGTTGTTGTCAGCAACTAACTGAAATTTCACACCAATTTCTCTTTCAAAAATGGCATTGATTCCCGAAACAACCACATTCATTTCAGACAATGTTCC
>JAHDIA010000708.1 GCA_020631035.1 Chitinophagales bacterium
GTAGGGCAGGGGAGTGATCTTGAAAAAATTGCCAATGATTTCTTGGAATTGGTAGCGGGGCAAAAAGTGCTATTTCCTAGAGCACAAAACTCGATGCGAAGCATTCAAAAACATTTGGAAGGCAAATTGGACATAGAAGATGTGGTGGTATATGCCAATAAACCCAAGACTGATTTTGCTTCTTCTGATGCCGATTTATTGGTCTTTACCAGTCCGATGAATGTCCATGCCTATTTTGACAAATACCCTTTGCAAGCACATCAACAAACCATTGCCATTGGTAAATCGACAGCAGTAGCATTGGAAAAATACAATATATATAACTACCGCTTACCCTATGCTTTTGGAGAAAAAAAATTAGTGGAGGTCTGTTATGGAATGTGAGATTGAGCAATTTTTTGACTAATTTAGCATTAAATACACTAACCGAATACTATGAATATTTTACGCAATATAAAATTAGAAGGCGCAGACGCCAGACCTTTCCTACTCGATTTGTATGTAGAACAAAACAATTCCCCCAAACCTGTCATTATTTTCTCGCATGGCTTTAAGGGGTTCAAAGACTTTGGTTGTTTTGATATGGTGGCGCGTACTTTTGCAGGAGCAGGATTTGTGTTCATCAAATACAATTTTTCCCACAACGGAACCACAGTAGATGACCCACTTAACTTTGCCGATTTGGATGCTTTTGGCAACAACAACTTTAGCAAAGAAATGGAAGATTTGGGACGCGTCATAGATTGGGTCGTCAATGGCGATACAGGAATTTCCTTGAGCGAATTTAGACGTGGCGAAATTTATTTGGTTGGTCACAGTCGAGGGGGAGGAACGACTTTTTTAAAAGCCGCAGAAGATACCCGAATCAAAAAGATTTCGACTTGGGCAAGTGTAGACAGTTTTGAAAAATTTGCCGCCAACGAACAAATGTTGGAGACTTGGAAAGAGGCAGGCGTATTTTATGTACTCAATGGACGAACCCACCAACAAATGCCCTTGTACTTTCAATTGTGTGAAGATTATTTAGCCAATAAAGAACGTTTTACCATCGAGAGGGCGGCAAAAAAATTGGACATTCCAGCCTTGGTGGTTCACGGTACTGCCGACCCCACCGTGCCTTTCGATACGGCTCAAAACTTGGTGAGCCTCAATACCAAATTTAACCTACTGTCTATTGAGGATGGGGATCACGTATTTGGCAGTTCACACCCCTGGGAGCGTCCCCATTTACCCGAAGATTTAAAGCAAGTGGTTGAATCGACCATTGACTTTTTTAGAGGGGATTTTTAAATTTAATTTTTTTGGATGGGGACGGAACGTTTGGGTGCTGCGTTTGCATGTGGTGTCCCCGCTATCCGCTGCTATGGCGGTTTTTCCAAGACAAGGCATGCCTTGTCTCTACAATCCCACCATATCCGCTACTATCGGGCGTAGGTGGCATGTTGGGTGCTTCGTGGGTGGGTTTTTAATCCTATTCAATCAGATGGCTTTCTACTTCTTTGGTTTTACTGCTAAAATTAATGCCGACTTTAACAATGGTTTGACTGTGTTGGGTGAAGGTAGAATCATAGTTTCTTGCATTTATTTGATTTAGAGCTGCTTGGGCACTTTTGTCCAATTTAAATTCCAAAATATAAATGTGGGTGGAAGTGTAAACCACTGCATCGCAACGTCCTCTACTGGTATTGACTTCGCTTTGTATAAATACTCCCAAATAAGTAAAGACCAAATGAACCAGTGAATGGTAATAGGCTTCGCTTTTGGCATTGAAGATTTGATTGGGTATGGTCGAAAAAATATGATTGATTTGAGCAATGACTTCGACTATATCATTTTGTTCAAATGCTTTTTTTACTTTGAAAACAATAGGTGTACTATGCGTTGCAGAGTCATACCTAAATCCACCAATAAAATGACTGGATACTTATTGGACCAGTCCCATTTGTCAGCAATGTACAAGTCTTCAAATAACTCTTTTTGCCCTAAGAACAAAGCTTTGAGAGTGGACAACAAAAGTGATTTCCCAAAACGACGAGGACGAGATAGAAAGTAATAGCCTCCTTCCTCAATCAAGCGATGGACGACAGCAGTTTTGTCAATGTAGAGAAAATTTTCTCCACGCAACTTCTCAAAACTTTGTATACCGATAGGTAGCTTTTGCATGGTGTAAAGATAGGGAATTTTTTGAGGAGGAATATTAATCTTACTCCTTCACAATTTTAAGCAAATTATGTTCATCCTCATAAGCCACAACTATTTCATTTTTTAGGATAACTGTACTTAATCCATATTCTAGAAATAGTGTGTCTTCTTTTAAGACAATACCATCTGGTTGTCCTTGTATGTCGAAAACTTCTTGTAAGATAGCCCCCATAGAGAAAGTTTCGGCTTGAGTGGCATTGCGTGCTATTTTAATTTTGAGGTAAGGTTCTGTCTTGTTTTGGTAGGCAAGCATTTTGCCATTTTTTAAGGTGATACTATTGTTTTTGTAATATAGAGTTTCTATATCTCCTTGTCTTTGGTATTTGTATTTTACTCCTTGGATTTGTCTGATTTCCTCTTTGGTGGCGCCAAAACCATAGCTTTCAGATTTGGTAGAAGCTAAACCATAGTCTTCAGAAATCGGTGTTTGAACAATAGGTTTTTTGGAAGAAATATTAATGGGGTGTATTTTGTTGGCTGATGCAAGTGGAGAGAATACATAAAAAGGTATAAATATTAATAAAGCTATTATGAATTTACTTTCATTTTGTAATTTTTTATAAAAGCCTGTAGAGCCATTAAGAACAGCAATAAATACTATAAATGCTATGATAAGGGGGATTAGTAAAAATATAATGTGTAAAATATAAATAACTGATCCGCAGTATACTTGGAAAGTATAAAAAGCGATCATAGTCAAAGGAAGAAGTACAAAAAGAAAATTGATAATATTGTTTATTAAAGTTTTGGCATTGATTGTTGAGGTATTGGTATTGTTTGTTGGGACATTTGTCTTTTTAGGGGGATTTATAATCCTTGCTGTAGTAACTTTTTTTATGTCTTTATTTGGGCGGGTAGGAAAGTTAATTTGTATGTCAAAAATAGACGAATCATTTAAACAAGCAAGGGCCGTGTAGACCCAAGTTTGCATATTGACTCGTTTAGAAGGATTAGGAGAACCATCGGCGAACGTTTTATGAAAAAGCTTTTGTAAATTGTAGGGAAGTTTGTGAAAGTTCTCGTGTATTTTGGGAATGAAATGTAGTTCATTGGCTTTACTGCCATGTACAAAATAGCCCAACTTTATCAATTCGGGTCGGGTGGTGTATTGTTGGTGAGAGGCTTGGAATGGGTGAATGCCAAACAACAACTCATAGGCAATGACAGCAAAACTAA
>JAHDIA010000709.1 GCA_020631035.1 Chitinophagales bacterium
GCCAATGACGTGGCGAGAGGAGTAAATCTTAAAAAATCGTTTCTCCGAACGACTTAAAGATTGAATGAGGTGGAACAAATGGTCTTTGGGTTTCATATCTATAATGAGTGTAACTTCTATAGCATCAACCTAGCGAAGTCTCTTTTGGTCAACTTGGAAATCTTAAATTCCAAAGATACTCTTAAAGAAAAGATTTTGGATAAATTTTGTTTTCTTTGTTCTTTGTCTTGATACAAAGAACCAAAAATCAAGGCTTAATTCAATTTTTAACGCTTTTTCTGCATCAAAAGTGCTAAAATGCCTAAACTTACCTCCTTTGTCGGCTCAAACAGTAGGCATTTTTTAACGCATTTTGATTTGTAAAAGCTAAATTGAATAAGGCCCTAAAGGTTCAGATGGCAAATACACATAATGTTTTGTGAAACAGGTTTAGTTGAAACTTTTTTAAATACCTTCAATATGTCGCCAAGTCTGATACTCATTATTGCCGTTGCTTATTTTGCTTTGTTGTTTTTGGTTTCGTTTAGAACGGGCAAAGACAATAGCAACGATGCTTTTTTTAAAGGTAAGAAAGAATCGCCTTGGTACCTGGTTGCCTTTGGGATGATTGGAGCGTCTTTGTCGGGCATTACCTTTATTTCGGTGCCTGGTGCGGTAGGAGGAAATCAGTTTGGCTATATGCAAATGGTCTTTGGGTATTTGTTGGGGTATTTGCTCATTGCAACGGTGCTTTTGCCCTTGTATTATCGGCTCAATTTGACCTCAATTTATTCCTATCTCGAAGAAAGATTTGGTTGGTGGGGGTACAAAACGGGGGCTTCCTTCTTCTTGCTCTCTAGGGTAGTGGGAGCCTCTTTACGGCTTTACTTGGTGGCAGCAGTCTTACAAGCTTATGTTTTTTCGGCTTGGGGTTTGCCCTTTTGGTTTACGGTGGCACTCGCCATTTTGCTGATTTGGTTGTACACCTTTCGGGGAGGCATCAAAACGGTGGTATGGACCGATTCCTTACAGACCTTTTTTATGTTGTTGTCCTTGGGTTTGGGAGTGTTTTTGATTGCCAAAAACCTCGATATTGGTTGGTCGGTCATTGCAGAGAGCGATTATTCACAGATGTTCTTTTGGGATTTTTCGGGCGACCAATTTACCAAGAGTTTCCCGATGCAGTTTCTCAATGGAGCCTCTATTGCATTGGTGATGACGGGACTTGACCAAGATATGATGCAGAAAAACTTGACTTGTCGCAACATTGGCGATGCTCAAAAAAATATGTTTTGGTTTAGCATTATTTTGGTGGTGGTCAATTTTGTCTTTTTGGTATTGGGAGCAATGTTGTATTTGTTTAGTACAGCAAAAGGCATAGACATTCCAACAGAAGTGATTGGAGATGTGGTCAAAAGTCGTCCTGATTTGTTGTTTCCCGAAATTGCCCTCAATCATTTGGGACCTGTGATGGCGGTGGTCTTTATCATTGGTTTATTGGCAGCGGCTTATTCGAGTGCTGACTCTGCTCTGACTTCCCTAACAACTTCTTTTTGTGTAGATTTTCTCGACTTTGAAAAGGGCAATGCACCCAAGCAAACCCGTTATATTGTACACATTGCCTTTTCAGTACTTTTGTTTTTTGTCATCCTCATTTTTAGATGGATCAATGACGATTCGGTGATTTGGTGGGTGTTTAGGATGGCGGGCTATACCTATGGACCATTGCTAGGACTCTTTGCTTTTGGATTATTGAGCAAGCGTCGGGTGCCAGATTATTGGTTGGTAGCCTTGGTGTGTATCTTGAGTCCTATTATTTGTTATTACATCAATATGTATTCTAAGACCTTATTTGGAGGCTATCAAGTGGGCTTTGAACTATTGCTCATAAATGGATTGTTGACTTTCTTTGGTTTGTTCTTACTCTCCAAAAACAGAACTGAAGAGATCATAGGAGCTTAATTTTTTACATACATTTAACCAAAATGTGACTTTCAACGTACTAACAATCAGAATAAAGCTATAAATATTTGATGGCTTTGCCAATTTTTCCTACATTGGAAGGCTGAAAAATAATAAATAATCCCCTTCCCACCTATCTAAACTCACCAAAGAGTATAGACAATACATGGAATGTAGTGAGGGGAAACAGCAGATAATATTGTCTGATAAAACAAAAATCGAAAATTCAATCATTTATGACAGAATTAATCAAACAAAAAAATTGGACCAAAATTCAAGCGGAAGGTTCTTGGAGAATCTGGCGCATTGTATCCGAATTTGTAGAGGGATTTGAAAAAATGGACAACATTGGTCCTTGTGTTTCTATCTATGGTTCGGCACGTACCAAGCCCGACAATGTCTACTACCAAATGGGTATTGACCTCGCCAAAAAATTGGTTGAAAATGGCTATGGTGTCATCAGTGGAGGTGGTCCAGGTATTATGGAAGCCGCCAACAAAGGTGCCCAAGAAGCAGGAGGTGCATCGGTAGGACTTAACATTGTTTTGCCCTTTGAGCAATTTGCCAACGAATACATCGACCAGGATAAACTTATTAACTTCCGTTATTTCTTTGTACGTAAGGTAATGTTTGTCAAATATGCCCAGGCATTTGTACTATTGCCAGGTGGTTTTGGTACATTAGATGAGCTATTTGAATCCATTACGCTTATCCAAACCAACAAAATTGAGCCTGTCCCGATTTACCTAGTTGGAGCAGAGTTCTGGAATGGATTGGTGGATTGGATGAAAGAAGTAATGCTCGAAAAACATGGCAACATCAGCCCAAAAGACCTTGATTTGTTTACCGTTACTGACGATTTAGATGAAGTCATCAAGGGTATTAATGAGTTCTATGATAAAAAAGGCTCACTCAAACCCAATTTCGAGTATTGATACTACAATTATAAAATTTTACCGCACCGTATACACAAAGGACAAAGCAAATGGCAGATGTTATTTCATATAAAGGTCTCTTTGGTATACACTGCGGTTAATGATTTTTCCGAGCTAAAATTTTATTTCTTTCCTTTAAATTTGGACGGAACGCTGCCTTTTTAAACGAAATTTTCTCCCCGCTATCCGCTTCTATGGCAGCCTCAGAAAACCCACGATACACTGCCACGCCAGTACAGACGCACGGCTTGCGTCTCTACAAATCACTAGGGATTTTTTGTGCAATAAGCTGCTGATAAACAACCTAAAGTCTAGCCCTTGCGTTCTTCCAAAACAAATAGTATCTTTGTTTAAAGGGTCGCATTTCAGGTAATATTTGTCTTTAACAAAAATGTAGAGCAAACCCCGTAGCGCAAATTCACGAATTTTCTCAGCCAGAAACGCAAAGGAAAAGAAGCAAGGGACGTTCGGGAAGGATGAAGGTGCTGGACAGACAAA
>JAHDIA010000710.1:0-1693 GCA_020631035.1 Chitinophagales bacterium
TGCGTTGCAAAAATACTCATTTAGCTATGGCTAAACTCCGTTTTTTGCGCCTTGTCCTAGCCCAAAATACTTTCGTCTCAACTACAGAATAGGTTTTCAGACAGGTTCTTATAAATAATTCATTTACAAAACGGTAGATTTAAATTTAAAATTATGTGTGGAATTTTAGGATTTACAGGGCCAAGAAAAATCGTTTACGATATGATGATTGGCATGACTGCCTTACAACACCGAGGGCAAGACGCCGCTGGTGTGATTACATTTAAAAAACAATTCCACATCAAAAAGGGTTTGGGATTGGTCAATAAGGTTTTTAAACAAAAGCATGTCGATCATTTAAAGGGACGGATTGGCGTAGGCCATGTTCGTTATACCACCCAAGGTTCCAATGAGTCGGTCAATGTTCAACCCATTGCCGCCAATTATCCTTTTGGGATTGCGATGGTACACAATGGCAATGTGACCAACTTTGAGGAAATGCGCAAAGTGCTGTACAAAGAGTACCACACCCTACCCGCCACCTCCAATGATCTAGAATTAATTTTATACACCTTCGCCTCCGAACTAAGTAAAAAAGATTTGGGCGACATTCAAGTAGCCGACATTTTTGATGCGGTTAAAATTACCCAACAAAAAGTAGTCGGTTCTTATTCGGTTATTGCTGTCATTGCCAATTATGGTCTTTTGGCTTTTTGTGATCCCAATGGTATTCGCCCCTTGTGTTTGGGTAAACGAGAAAGCCCTAAAGGCACATTCTATGGTTTTGCTTCGGAGACTACCTGCTTCGATCACATCGGCTATGAAAGCATCAGACAATTAGAGGCTGGAGAAATGGTTTTTATAGATAAATCATTCAATGTACATACACAAACTGGCCATCGAAAAGAACAACATTTTTGTGTATTTGAATACATTTATTTTTCTAGAGACGATTCTGTTTTACACAATCGTTTGGTCGCCAATGAACGGGTCAAAATGGGCCGACAATTGGGGCATAAAATTCGTAGGGCAGGTTTACAGCCCGATGTGGTCATAGATGTACCTTCTTCGGGTTACTTTGCCGCTTCTGGTCTAGCCGAGGAATTGGGCGTCCCCTACCGTCGGGGCTTGGTCAAAAACAACCACATTGGCCGTAGCTTTATCTCCCCCACCCAATCCGAACGAGAAAACATTGTCAAGCGCAAACTCAATCCCATCCGTCAAGTGGTCAATGGCAAAAAAGTAGCAGTGGTAGACGACTCCATTGTCAGAGGCACCACTTCCAAACGCATTGTCCAAATATTAAAAGAAGCAGGTGCCACAGAGGTTTACTTTGTCTCCGCCTCTCCCCCCGTCAAAAGCCCTTGCATTTATGGCATAGATATGTCCATCTCAACCGAACTCATTGCCGCCAACAAAAACCTAGACGAAATCCGAGAATACATGGGAGCCGACGCTTTGATTTATCAATCACTCGACGACCTCAAAATGTTGTACCACAATTTACCGACTTGTATGGCGTGCTTGGATGGCCAATATCCGACGGGCGATGCCAAGGAGGTTTTGGAGACGATTGAGAAGGAGCGTTTGGCGTCTAAAGACTAATTCGAGTTACGAATGTAGATTTACGAATTACGAATTGGCTTAGTGGTTTGTGTTGGTTGATTGGGTTGATTGGGTTGATTGGGTTGATTGGGTTGATTGGGTTGATTGG
>JAHDIA010000710.1:1793-3367 GCA_020631035.1 Chitinophagales bacterium
TTGATTGGGTTGATTGGGTTGATTGGGTTGATTGGGTTGATTGGGTTGATTGGGTAAAATCATATACCAATCAACATAATTACCATTTATCATTAAATTTGCCGAATTATGGGGCAACGCCAGTGGTTCATGGCTACGTCTTGGTCTGGTTAACCAGCGCATGCTTTTCCCTTCGTACAAGCGTTCATCCGCCCGCTCATCCGACGCTTCTAAATACCCAAAATAAAAAGAAGCAACGAAGGACAAAGAGAAACGAAACTACGCCCGATTGTAGTGGATAGCTCCCCTTGGGTTTTCCACCCAAGGGGACTAGAAACGGAAAGCGGGAAGTCACCATCGTTTGAAAAATCAACGTTCCGTCCAAATTTTTCATTAATTGTAAAATGTAATCTGTATTTTTGTGTGTTTTCAAATAAAATTCTTCAAATAAAGCACACATGAAATATTTTTCCAATCATACAAGTCTGATTTTTTCTGTCATAGTTGCAGTAGTTACTTTATTTAGTTCTTGTGGTAGTGACCCTACTTGTACCGATGGTATTCAAAACCAAGGGGAAACAGGCATTGATTGTTTTGTAAATGGTACCATTAACGACCCTTGTCCTCCTTGCGAGTTGGTTGGCATTCCAATAGATACTTCAGACAACCAGATAGAAACACCCGATGTAAATCCCAATAACCTGAGTTGTACTGGCAATGCCAATATGTGTGCCTTGGTCAATCAAACAGATTGGATTAGTACCAGTGCTACAGGCAATACCGATTTAGCAGGTTTGACCATTTCGGGTGTAAGCTCCAATGGTTCTACAATCAGCCTCAATTATATAGGTTCATTGGAAACAGGCACTTTTGATTTTGACTTGGGTAATTCAGCAGATTATGGCATAGGTGCCAATGTGTTCTCAACAGATTTTGCTGGTAATGGAAGCATCACCATTGATGGTATAGATACTACTAACAAAGTCATCACTGGTACATTCCAATTTATAGCTTATGACCTTGAAGTAGTAGATTCTGTTGTCATTAGCGATGGAAAATTCATCAATTTAGAATACTAAAAAAACTATGCAAGAATTACATCAGCTACAAGTCTATGAGTACATTATTGTTGAAAAGGCAGTAGTGCCCTATGTGGCAATGGTACGCATCAATCGCCCTAAACAGCTCAATGCCCTCAATCTTGCTGTAATGACTGAGATAGGTGATGCACTAAAATCTTTAGATGCCGACAAATCCGTTCGAGTCATCATCATTACAGGCAATGATAGAGCTTTTGCAGCAGGTTCGGATATCAAGGCAATGGCTGACCAATCTTCTATTGATATGCTCAATGCTGGTATGATTGACCAGTGGCTCAAGATTCGCTCCATCAAAAAACCCATCATTGCGGCTGTAAGTGGATTTGCTTTGGGAGGTGGTTGTGAATTGATGATGACTTGTGATATGGTAATCGCCTCGGAAACCGCCAAATTGGGACAACCCGAAATCAAGATTGGAACAATGCCTGGGGCGGGTGGAACCCAAAGATTGACCAAAGCAGTTGGCAAGGTCAAAGCAATGGAATTGGCTATGAC
>JAHDIA010000711.1 GCA_020631035.1 Chitinophagales bacterium
CGTAGTTGCAGCTTGAGAGAGAACCTCGGTATAGTATGTTCCAGGATCTCATACCAGTTTTACTTTTTTCATTAAGTCTTCTGTTGCTTCAGAATACAACCACGGACCAATCACATCCGACAATTCGATTCCTTGAGGATTGAGAATAATGCAATCATTGTTTTGATTAGCTAAATTTAAATCAAACAATTCGTACAATTGGGGCAAATCATCTAAAGCATTACTATTAAAAAATTGTTGGTAATTTTTTAAATTTAAATTTTCGCCTTCTAGCAAAGATTTGATTACATACCTTCGTCTTTGGTCGTCTTCAGATAAGTAGGTACCGTAATGAATGTGTGCAAAAAAATCGTCACTTGCTTGGTTGTAATCTCCAATGATATTTTTGACACCTTTGCGCCCTACGGCATAGTCTGAACTATAATGCAAACGACGGGTGTAAGATCTTGCCCCTACGCCCAAACCAACCATTCCATCTTCAGGACTATTGTAGGCGGGTGCTTCAAAGTCAGGCATATCCAAGCGGCGAAAAATGCGCATTGTGGTTTGTTCATAACCATTGTTCAACAAAAAGTCTCTCCCCATTCTATACAACTTCAATCGAAAATCCGACCATTCTTTGTCCTTCAATCCCAAGCCTGTCAAGGGACGAACATACAAAGGATACAAAAATATTTCTTCGGGCTGCCAATCAATACAGGATTGTAAAGAAGCAATCCAAGACTCAGGCGTTTGAGTGTGTCCCCCATAAATCAAATCTATGTTTAAAATGGGAAAACCTGCTTCCTTAATTAATTGCAAAGCTCGTTTGACTTCAGTGTTTTTCTGTGGTCGCCCCAACTGTTTCGACTCTTCTTCAAAAAAACTTTGAATGCCAATGCTTACTCGATTAATGCCTTGCTCCTTCATCAATGCCAGTTTTTCGGCAGTGACCGTTTTGGGCGAAGTTTCCATTGAAGCAGGAATGGCACGTTGTCCAACACCCATTGTTTGGTGAATGATGGAAAACATTTTTTCCAAGTCTTTTATATTTAAAAAACTGGGCGTTCCCCCACCAATGGCGAGTCGGGCAAACTGACTATCTTTTCCTAGAGCATTGGCAATGATTTCGGCTTGACGTTCTAGGGCGGGCAAATAGGGGTTTTCCATATCTTCTTTGGGATTTGCCATTGTAAACAAATTGCAAAAGCCACAACGCATTTCGCAAAAGGGAATGTGTAGGTATAAAAAAAGTGATTCCTTTTTTTCGGCACTCCAAACTTCTTTGAGTGGAATGCTTGGTTCAAAAGGACGGTAGGCGGATTTGTGGGGATACGAATAAGAATATCCCTGATACATTCCGTCTTGTATTTTTTCTTTAAGTGTCATTGAATCTTACTTAATTATGAACTCTTTATAAGGTACATCCCATACATTGGGGTGGGCGAGGCGGTGACCTGTATAGCCATCTTCGCCCAAAGTTGTTCCGTGATCGCTACAAAAAATAGCAAAAGTTGTTCCCAAGTTTTTTATTGCCTTGATTAAAAGGGGCAATTGACTATCCACATATTTTAAAGCCGCCATATGGCTTTCTATATTGTCCACTTTTGAATCATTATTGGGAATGTAAAAATAATTGGGTTGATGAATGGCTGCAATATTAATGAACAAAAAACATTTTTTATCTCTAGGAACATTCGTCAATACTTTTTCCACCAACTCAAATTGGTTTTGGGTAGAGTCTGGATCAGTCACGCCTGTATTGACGGCCCAATGACTTTCGTCGAATAGGCTAGGGAATACCTGCGCCAATGGTGTTCTATTGCTAAAAAAACCAACGCCACCAATACAAATGGTATGGTAGTTTTTTTGTTTGAGTCCATTGACAATGTCGGCTGTTTCAAATACACAAGTGTTTTCAGTAGTCGTCGCACTTCCCAAAAATCGAGTGGCAAACAAGCGAGGGTGATTGCCTGGCATTGCTGGTGTGGGCAAAAATCCTGCAAAAAATGCTTGGTGGGCAGCATAGGTAAAACTCCCTGGTGTATGTCGCCTTTCCCAAGTTTGATTGTCAAATAATCTTTGTAGGTTTGGTGTTTCGCCTGTGTCAAACAATTGTTGGGCGACATCGTACCGCAAGCTGTCAAAGGTGACAAACAAAAGGTGATGGCTCCCAACAATTTCGTTCATATTTACTTCCATTAATTTGCTTATTTACTCAGCCACTTCTACATATCTATAATCTTCTTCTTCGGGTTCTTCTTGTTCGTCCACATTTACCTCAATGCCCAAGTCTTTTAATTTTTCCATCATTTCTTCACTCATATAATGGTGTCTTAAATTTAAGGACTTGAGGTTTTTGACTTTTGGGTTGTCCAACAATGCTTGTGCGCCTTCGTCGCCCATTGTGCCCATCGAAAAATCTAGTACTTCTATTCTGTCTATAATGGCAGCCCCTTTTGAGGCTTTTGCCAAGTCGTCAGAAATTTTGCTGTTGCGGAGTCCCAATGTTTTTAATTTGGGGTACAATTTACCAGATAATAAATCGGTGTAGTCTTCAACTGAGCCATCAAATCCATAATTATCATCGCCCATCCAAATTTCAAAGTGTTCCAAATTGGGCAAATCCAAATTGAATATTTCCTTGACCGTTTTGCTTGGCAATCCGCCCGTTTCGACTATGAGGGTTTTCAAATTGGGGTGACTAATCGGACTAAACTTTAAACCATTTCCGCCTCTTACTTGAAAGTGTTCTAAATTGGGATAGGCTTTTAGTATTGGAGTAACATCTCCTTGTTCAATCCAACTGATTTCATTTTCGTGATAGGTGATGTCGCCAAACATTAGATGGGTGAGCTTGGGTAGTTTGTCTTTTTGCTCGATTAGAGCTTCGACGAGTTCCTTAGAACTACCACCTTCGTAATCCCATATTCCAATGATTAATTCTTCGACTTCTGTGGCTTTGGGGTCATTGCAAAATTGTACAAGCAGGTCTTCTACGCTTTTATCCTCTTCAAAATCATCGTAAGAGATGCGTAGGCGGTAGGCATTCGCAAGGTTTTCAATGCCTGTTTCTGAATTGTAATCCACCACGTCTTTGTGGCGGAAGGTGCTGAGGTTTTCGCTTACCATAGTGTTTGGGGTTTGGTGATTTGTTAAATTGTTGGGGTGAATTGCAATTCACCTTTACATATTGTTTTTGTTTGGAGAAAATTCGTGAATTTTCTCTACTTTGATTTGCGTTTGTTTTGTGGAGAAAATTCGTGAATTTTCTCTACTTGATTTTTTGCATATTTTATTTGTACGGAACATTGATTTTTCAAACTTTCGTGTGTCCCCGCTTTCGCCCATACATGGTATGTGGCTCTATCGGGCGTAGGCATC
>JAHDIA010000712.1 GCA_020631035.1 Chitinophagales bacterium
CACAGTAGGGGCGAATTGCATTCGCCCTATACGAGGAGTAAAAGCGGATAGCGGGCAAACAAGTAGCGACGAAGTACTCAAACATTTGCTCCAAATTATAAATTTAGATAAGGAAAAATAATGAAATATCACCACTTATTGTTACAAATGGAACATTTATAATCAGATTCTTAGCATTTTTATTTGCGTATCCCTTAGATAAGCCTTTATTTTGCAAATTCAAAACACTAGACCATAGACCAATCGTATACTATTACAAAATTAAAATTGAATCCAACACCCCAAAAATAAATATCTATGAGTGCTGAATCTTATATTGCCAATGCACACCCTTCCTATATCGAATCTGTCTATCAAGATTATCAAAAGGATGTCAACTCCGTTGATTTGGGTTGGCGCAAATTTTTTGAAGGATTTGAATTTGCCATTAGAAATAGCAATGGAAATGGTGCAGTAGCGCACGCTTCAGATACTGTTACTGCTGTTAGTGGTGACAGTAAAGAATTACAAGTCTATAGCTTAATCCAAGCTTATAGACAAAATGCCCACCTATTGTCTGACACCAACCCCATTAGACAAAGAAAAGATAGAGAGGCTTCCCTAGATTTAAAATACTACAATCTAGATGAAAGTGATTTACAGAAAGGTTTTGCTGTTGGTCAAGAACTAGGGCTGGGAACAGCTAACTTGGAAAAAATCATCCAACGGCTCAAAGAAATTTATTGTGGTAGTATTGGGCTGGAATATATGTACATTCACAAACCAGAAGTCCGTAAGTGGTTTCAAGAACGTTTTGAACACCGCAATTCTATAGATTATGGATTCAGCATTGAAAAGAAGAAAAGAATCTTACAAAAACTCAACAATACAACGGTACTCGAAAAGTTTCTGGGAACAAAATATCTAGGCGAAAAACGTTTCTCTCTTGAAGGAGGAGAATCAACCATCCCTGCGCTTGACGCCATTATCAACAAGGCAGCTGACTTGGGCGTCAAAGAGTTTTTGATTGGTATGGCACACCGTGGGCGCCTCAATGTGTTGGCCAATATTATGGGCAAAACCTATGGCGAAATATTCCAAGAATTTGAAGGCAGTACGCCTGAAGACATTACAATGGGGGATGGTGATGTAAAATACCACTTGGGTTTCTTTGCAGACCACGAAACAGCCAATGGAAAGAAAGTAACTTTAATGTTGTCGCCGAACCCGTCACACCTCGAAGCAGTCAATCCTGTAGTTGAAGGTTATGCACGTGCTAGAGCCGATGTATTGTATAATTCAGATTACGATCAATTGCTTCCTATTTTGATTCACGGAGATGCAGCCGTAGCAGGGCAGGGTGTGGTTTATGAAGTATTACAAATGTCGGGCTTAGAAGGGTACAGCAATGGGGGAACCATTCACTTTGTCATCAACAACCAAATTGGTTTTACTACCGATTTTGACGATGCTCGTTCGGCACACTATGCAACCAGTGTGGCAAGTATGGTAGGAGCACCTGTATTACACGTCAATGGTGATGATGTAGAAGCTGTTGTCTATGCTGTAGAATTGGCGATGGAGTACCGTCAAGAATTCAATAAAGATGTATTCATTGATATGGTTTGTTACCGCAAGCACGGACACAATGAAGCAGATGAGCCTAAGTTTACTCAACCTAAGTTGTACGATGCCATCAAAAAGCATCCGAATCCAAGAGACATCTACAGCCAAAAATTAACGGAACGTGGGGATGTAGAAAATGAGTTGGCAAAGAAAATGGACAAGGAATTTTGGGGGGAACTACAAGCTCGCTTAGACAATATCAAAGAAAAACCAATACCTTATAAATTGCAAAAGCCAGAACAAGCTTGGGCAAATTTAGGAAAGGCAACTGCCAAGGATTTTGAAAAATCACCAGAAACAGGCGTTTCTTCACAAGACTTGGCAACCATTGTAAAGGGACTCATTGATTTGCCAGAAGGTTTTAGTCCACTTCGAAAAGTGGATAAAATGTTGCAAAATCGTAGAGAAATTATGCGCAACGAAAAAACCGTTGATTGGGCAGCCGCCGAGTTGATGGCTTATGGCTCAATTTTGTTGGATGGTAGGAATGTTAGAATGAGTGGACAGGATGTAAAACGTGGAACCTTCTCACACCGTCACGCCATCATTTATGATGAAAAAACAAATGCAGAATACAACCGCCTCAATCATTTGTCTGACAAACAAGGGCAATTTATGATACACAACTCTTTCTTATCAGAGTTTGCAGTATTGGGCTTTGAGTTTGGTTATGCTTGGGCATATCCTGAACACTTGGTCATTTGGGAGGCACAATTTGGTGACTTTGCCAATGGTGCCCAAACAATGATTGACCAGTTCATTACATCAGGTGAAAGCAAGTGGAACTTTATGAATGGAGTAGTGATGTTGTTGCCACACGGCTATGAGGGGATGGGACCAGAGCACTCCAGTGCTAGACTAGAACGTTTTTTGACTTCTTGTGCCGAATTCAATATAATTGTAGCCAACATTACCAGTCCTGCCAATTTCTTCCACGCTATACGTCGTCAGTTGGCTTGGAACTTTAGAAAGCCAATGGTCGTAATGTCGCCCAAATCTTTGTTGCGTCACCCAGGTTGCATTTCTAATATAGATGAGTTGACTAAAGGGAGTTTCCAAGAAGTCATAGACGATAAAAATACAGTGGCTGCTTCTAAAGTGAGCAAGGTTTTGTTCTGTAGTGGCAAAATTTACTACGATTTGTTGGCGAAGAAAGAAGCTGACAAACGCAAAGATGTTGCCATTGTTCGTTTAGAGCAATTGTATCCTTACCCAGAAAAACAAATTGACAAGATTTTGAAGCGTTACAAAAATGCTGAATTGCTTTGGGTACAAGAAGAACCTGAAAATATGGGGGCTTGGACCTTCCTTTTGAGACACTATAAAAAAGAGCGTATTTTGAGAGGAATTGCCCGTAAAGCTAGTTCTTCGCCTGCTACAGGTTACAAAAAAGTACACCTCAAAGAACAGCAACAAATCATTGAACAAGCTTTTGCATAAACAATAGGATTACACAAACACATTGCTCAACAATAAAAGTAAAACATAAAAATACTATGGTAATTGATATAAAAGTCCCAGCAGTAGGCGAATCCGTAACTGAAGTAACCCTTGCCTCTTGGTTAGTAGAAGAGGGGGATTTCGTAGAAATGGATCAACCCATCTGTGAATTAGAATCGGACAAAGCAACAATGGAACTTCCAGCCGAAAAAGCAGGAACCGTCAAATTTGTCGCAAGTGAAGGCGATGACCTCAAAATTGGCGATATGATTTGTACCATTGATACTTCTGCTGCTCCTGCCA
>JAHDIA010000713.1 GCA_020631035.1 Chitinophagales bacterium
ATCTTCTTCACTCAAGTTAATGAGACGAACTCCCTGTGTATTTCTACCCATAGTTGAAATACCATCCATAGACATTCTTATCGTAATTCCCGACTTATTGATAATCATCAATCCAGAATCATCATCTACCTCTTTGATGGCAACCAAAGAACCTGTTTTATCTGTTACTTTAATGGTTTTAACTCCCTTGGCACCTCGATTGGTCAAACGGTAATCATCCAATGGAGAACGCTTGCCATATCCTTTTTCACTGACCACCAATACTTGAGCGGTTTCTTTCTTTTCGTTGGGAATACAAACCATACCAATAACATGGTCATCTTCTCCATCCAACATCATTCCTCTTACCCCAATCGAAGTACGCCCAACCGCCTTGACTTTAGATTCTTCAAATCTCGCCAACTTACCTTTCTTACTACCCAATAGAATTTGACTATTGCCATCTGTCAATTTGCATTCAACCAAAGTATCTTCTTCACGTATAGTGATTGCATTGATACCATTTTGTCTAGGACGAGAATAGCTCTTCAAAGAGGTTTTCTTTATAGTACCATTCTTGGTAGAGAAGACAATAAAATGATTGTTTAAGAATTCCTCATCTTTTAAATCAGGAATGTTGATGTAGGCTAAAACCTTGTCATCATTTGGCAATTGGATAAGGTTCTGGATTGGACGTCCTTTAGAAGTCTTTTGTCCTTCAGGAATTTGGTAAATACGCATCCAATAGCAACGACCTTTCTCTGTAAACAAGAGTAGGTAGTTATGAGTAGACGAAGCAAACAATTCCTCAATAAAGTCTTCACTACGGGTTCCTCCACCTTTGGCTCCTTTACCTCCACGGTTTTGCTCTCTAAACTCATTGAGCAAGGTACGTTTGATGTATCCCTTGTGCGAGATGGTCACCACAACTTTTTCATTGTCTATGATGTCTTCAATAGCAAACTCACTATCGTCTATGGTCATATCGGTACGACGTTCATCACCATAACGCTCTAGTATATCTTTCAACTCATCTTTGATGATGTCCATTCTCATAGACTTCTCAGCCAATATGGCTTTTAAGTGATTGATGGTTTTCATCAATTCGTCATATTCTTCTTTTATTTTTTCTCTTTCGAGTCCTGTTAGTTTTTGTAGACGTAATTCTAATATCGCTTTGGCTTGTATCTCGCTTAAATCGAAATTACTCATTAAGCCCTGTTTCGCATCGTCTGGTGTCTTAGAGTTTCTAATCAATTTGATGACCTCATCCAGATTGTCAATCGCAATGAGTAGTCCTTCTAAGATGTGCGCTCTTTGTTCGGCTTGTTTGAGTTCGTATTTGGTTCTACGAACAACCACTTCGTGTCTAAACTCGACAAAGTACTGAATCAACTCCTTCAGATTCAATAAACGAGGACGGCCATTGACCAAACATACATTGTTGATACCATAAGAGGTTTGCAATTGGGTATGTTTGTAGAGTAGATTGAGTACGACATTTGGATTGGCATCACGCTTGAGATCATAAACCACTCTCATCCCCTTACGGTCAGATTCATCTCTGATGTCCGAAATACCTTCAATCTTCTTGTCTTGTACCAAAGCAGCCGTCTTCTGAATCATCATCGCCTTGTTGACCTGATAAGGAATCTCGTTGACAATGATTTGTTGCTTACCTGATTTGTTTTCGGTAATCTCTGCACGACCTCTTACAACCACACGACCACGACCTGTTTCATAACCTTGAACGACACCACTCAAACCATAAATGGTTCCCCCTGTTGGAAAATCGGGAGCCTTGATATAGTTCATTAGTTCTTTGATTGTAATCTCTGGATTGTCAATGTATGCGATGGTTCCATTGATGACCTCATTGATGTTGTGTGGCAGCATATTGGTTGCCATCCCTACCGCAATACCAGAAGCTCCATTGATGAGCAAACTTGGGATTTTGGAAGGCAGTACAGTCGGTTCTTCGAGTGAATCGTCAAAGTTGAGTTGGAAGTCAACTGTGTCTTTGTCGATGTCAGACAAGATTTCGTCAGAGATGCGTTTGAGGCGTGCCTCGGTATATCTCATTGCCGCAGGGCTGTCACCATCTACAGAACCAAAGTTTCCTTGTCCATCCACCAAAGGATAGCGTAGGGACCAATCTTGCGCCATTCTGACCATTGTATCATAGACAGAGCTATCACCGTGTGGGTGATACTTACCGAGTACCTCTCCTACGATTCTAGCAGACTTCTTATGGGGTTTGTTGTAATAAAGACCTAAGTCATTCATTCCATACAATACCCTACGGTGAACGGGTTTTAAACCGTCTCTTACATCGGGCAGTGCTCTAGAAACAATGACAGACATAGAGTAGTCAATGTAGGCGGATTTCATTTCATCCTCTATATTGACCAGAATTATTCTTTCTTCGTTTTCATTCATATTTTCAAGCGGAATTTTGCTGTCGCAAATATACTAAAAAATAAGAAAAATCCATTCTAAGGCGCATTAAATGCGATTTTAGGCAAAAAGTCTATTTTAGGGGCGAGGTGTGAGGAGCGAGGCAAAACAGGATGTGTTCTTTATTCTAATTAAAATGAAGTAAAAAAACGTAACGACAGAGGGCTGAACATAATCCAATACGCCCGATAGCAGTGGAAAGCCTTGTGTAAAGGCGATCTCTTGCGGTCGCCCACAAGCTTGAAACGTATAGCGGGGAGTCCCCGTCGTTTGGAACAATTAAACGTTCCGTCCTATTCCTTATCCATTACAAAAAAATAATTTAACAATTTATTTTGCTAGACGTTCGTTTTAGCTTTGGTTAAAAATTATCTTTGTTACTTCATATTTCTTTTAATTATTGTGGTAACAACAACTTCACTTTTATGAATGCACTTTTTTTGAAAATTCCTGACACCCTTTCGACAGCTGCGGCTGAAGGGACGAGATTGAGCTTGATTGAATTGCTTTTCAAAGGCGGATGGTTTATGATTCCCATCTTATTGCTCTCCATTATTGCCATTTACATCACCATTGAACGTTGGTTGGTCATTCGAAAAGCTGCCAAGATGGACGATGGTTTTATGGGAACGGTAAGAGATTACATCATTGGTGGCAATGTAGATGCAGCAGTGGCAGTCTGCCAACAAGAAAACTCACCTATATCTAGAATGGTCCAAAAAGGATTGAGAAGCTTGGGCAAACCGATTAGAGACATTGAAGCCTCTATTGAACACGTAGGCAAACTGGAACTCTTACAACTAGAGAAACGTCTTTCTACCCTCGCTTTGATTTCGGGTGTGGCTCCAATGATTGGTTTCTTTGGAACAGTAACAGGTATGATTCGTGCCTTCTTTAATTTATC
>JAHDIA010000714.1 GCA_020631035.1 Chitinophagales bacterium
AAAACATTCCGTAATTTTGCGGCTTAAAATCAATTAACAAAACTATGTCATTAAGCGAACAGGAAATCGTCAGGCGTGAAGCCCTGCAAAAACTGATTGACTTGGGGATTGATCCATATCCCGCTGCTACTTATCCCATTACGGCAAGTAGCCAAGAAATACTAGACAATTTTGATCCCGAAAAAGGGAACTACCAAGAAGTCAGCATCGCAGGACGTCTGATGGAGAGACGCATCATGGGCAAAGCATCTTTTGCGAGAATTCAAGACTCGGCAGGAAGATTGCAGATTTATGTGAGCAGAGACGACATTGCTCCTAACGAAGACAAAACCCTTTACAACACCGTCTTCAAAAAATTGCTCGATTTGGGCGATTACATCGGTGTCAAAGGTTTTGTATTCCAAACAAAGACAGGTGAGACAAGCCTACACGTCAAAGAGTTGGTGTTGTTGAGCAAATCTTTAAAACCCTTGCCCGTCGTCAAAGTTGCCGAAGATGGCACCGTCCACGATGCATTCACTGATCCTGAATTGCGCTACCGACAACGTTATGTCGATTTGACCGTCAATCCAGATGTACGGGATGTATTTGTAAAACGCTCCAAAATGGTCAACGCCATGCGAACCTTTATGAGCGAGCGTGGGTATTTGGAGGTCGAAACACCCGTATTGCAACCTTTATATGGTGGTGCATCGGCACGTCCGTTCAAAACCCACCACAATACACTCGATCAAACCTTTTATATGCGTATTGCCAACGAGCTATACCTCAAAAGATTGATTGTTGGTGGTTACGATGGCGTATTTGAATTTGCCAAAGACTTCCGCAACGAAGGAATGAGCCGTTTCCACAATCCAGAGTTTACCATGATGGAGCTATACGTAGCCTACAAAGATTACTACTGGATGATGGATTTTGCTGAAGAAATGCTCGAACACGTTGCCATTGCGACCAACGGCACCACCGAAGTAGAAGTAGGTGACAATGTCATCAGCTTCAAACGTCCTTGGAAAAGGTACACGATGTACGAGGCAATTCAAGAATACACAGGCATCGACATTTCCGAAATGGACGAGGAAGCATTGAGAGCGACTTGCAAAGAGCTAAAAGTGCCAATCGACAATACGATGGGCAAAGGCAAATTGATCGACGAGATTTTTGGCGAAAAAGTTGAACACTTGCTCATTCAGCCAACCTTTATCACCGACTACCCTGTGGAGATGTCACCACTGGCGAAAAAGCACCGTGAAAAAGAAGGGTTGGTCGAACGTTTCGAGGCAATTTGCAACGCCAAAGAAATTATGAACGCCTTCTCAGAGCTAAACGACCCCATTGACCAACGTGCTCGTTTTGAGGAACAATTGGAATTGGGCAAAAGAGGCGACGAAGAGGCAATGACTTTGGACGAGGATTTCTTGCGTGCCTTGGAATATGGAATGCCACCCACAACGGGCATCGGCATCGGCATCGACCGTTTGGCAATGATTATGCTCAACCAACATTCGATACAAGATGTGCTCTTCTTCCCACAAATGAAGACGGAGCAGCAAGGATAGGAATGTAAATTACGAATTTAGAATTACGAGTGTAGAATGATAAGTGTTGAATTATGGATGGAGTAGGAAATGCTAAACCATTCGTAATTCTAAACTCTACACTCGTAATTTTTTTATGGTGCAACGCCATTGACTTTGAGGCTACGTTCGCTCTGGTTATCGGGCGCATACTTCAAACTTCGTACAAGCATTTTATCCACCCGCTTCGTCCTACGCCTTTTTTTGTCTGTTGCAGTCGCATCCGTCATGGTCGTCATTCCCAAAGCCTTTAGGCTATTGGGAATCTCCAAACAATGAAGAACAAAACCCCAACACCCCAAACTATGTTTTTTAAATTCAACAAACCCAAACTCACCATTGATTCCGTCCAAATACCCAATTTCAATTGGGATTTAGAAGACAACACCCAAGAGAAAAAAATGTGGTACAATCCAGCATATCCAATGGCATTGTCCCTCAATTTTTTCGCCATAGAACCCGATATTCCTAGTATCCAAAACATTGAGATCATCCGTCAATATTACCGTGCTGCCATAGCACAAGCGGGTGGAGGCTTGGTAGAGGTCGAACTAGAAAAACTAAATGGAATAGACAGCATCAAAACCATCTTTAAAATTCCACAACAACCAACAGGAATGAGCTATTTAGCCTCCTACACCATTCCCTTTAAAAAGTACAGCTATGTCATCAAAATACAAGCACAAGAGGCAGGTATGACAGGAATGCGTGATAACATCATTGCCAACCAACTGATGCAAGAAGGCATCATATCTGTAGATGAAACTGGCTATACTGGCTGGTTTGAAGACCCATATGACCCAAACTTTGAAGGAGGAGCAGGAGTGTTGATGAACAAATCAGAAGCCACTCAATACGACGAAATGTTTCCAGAGCATCCACTGTCTCAATGTCGAAAATTAATGAAAGAGATTGCCGCTCAAATTCAATTCAAAAAAGAAATTGGCAAAGCCGCAAAATTCCCTAGCTAAGTGCCGATCACGAAAGCTTTAGGAAATTTGGTTTAGAAGATAGTTTTACCATCAGTTGCATCAGCGACGAAGACGTTGCTGTGGCGATGCGATACTACCAAGCGATGGTAATGGGAGAAAGCGACCCACAAAAACTATATGCCATTTTTCAGCAAGCTCCCATTATGCAGCATTACCATCAGCCAAGCGACCGAAGCGAATTTATATCTGAAATAAGCCTACAAATGACAGCGATAACGATGTGGGAAACATTGATGCAAATGGACCAATCCCCGTAGAGAAGATTCACGAATTTTCTCCCCAACCCACAAGGTGGAAAATTCTCGTAATGACCAGAGTTTTATATTATATTTGTTCCTATAGATTAGATTGTATAATTTAGCCATCTACATTCATTTATCCACCACAAAAAATAGCTAATATGAGAACAAGCTACCAAACCACCAGCGGAAAAGGACTAGACAGAGAATCTTTGCCAATGCGACTTTGGCACAAAGCAAAAAAATATGGTATCTGGAATCCTTCAGATATTGATTTTAGCCAAGACATTGAGGATTTTAAAAATTTGAGCAAAGAAGAATCCGAATTTATTATGTTGGCAGTCTCGCAATTTCAAGCGGGAGAAGAGGCGGTTACTTTGGACTTATTGCCGCTTATTATGGCAATTTCTAAAGAAGGGAGATTGGAAGAAGAAATGTTCCTGACCAGTTTTTTGTGGGAAGAAGCCAAACACGTAGATGGTTTCAATAGATGGATCAATGAGGTGAC
>JAHDIA010000715.1 GCA_020631035.1 Chitinophagales bacterium
CCCCGCAGTAAGGGCGAATGCAATTCGCCCAATACGAGGAGTAGCAGCGGATAGCGGGTAAACAAGTAGCGACGAAGCACCAAAACATTTGCTTCTGATTAATTTAATTGAAAATTAGGGTTGATTCAAGATTGAAAATTCAAAACTATTTAAGTAGTCAGACAAATTTATCTTAATATTTTATGATGGCTTCTTTTTGGCTTCTACATCGTTGAAAATACTCGTCATAGCTATGGCTATGCCTGCGTTTTTCGCCTTGTACAAGCTCAAAAATAAACTCATCAAAAATGTAACCTTAATTATGTCAGACTACTTATTAATTGAAAATTTAAGATTAGGGATTTATTCAAGATCGACTATTGACTCATTTGATATTCAAGATTTAGCACCTTTAAACACCAAGACCATTATTGATATGAAAAAACACATTCTCTCTTTAATCTTGCTTTTGTTTTTCTTTCATTGTCCTAAGCTAGTGGCACAATGGACCGAGCTTCCCGAAAATATGTATGCCGATACTTTGCACGCTCCCTTTATATATGGTGTCGCTTCTGGTGACCCACTCAAAGATGGCGTGATTATTTGGACCAAACTTGAACCTGAAGTCCCAATACCACTCAATATTACATGGGAGGTCAGCACTACTGCAGATATGAGTCAAGTTGTTCAGGAAGGATTTTTGGCAACTGATGCCGACAAAGCTTGGACTGTCAAGGTTGATGTAAGTGGCTTGAACCCTAACACCTATTATTATTATAGGTTTAAAGACACCTCTGACAACTATTCTATTGTAGGCCGAACCAAAACGGCTCCCGACGGAATGGTCGATCAATTGAATTTTGCCACCACTTCCTGCACCAGTATTTATTCTGGATTTTTCAATGCTTACAAAAAAATAGCCGAGCGTGACAATTTGGACGGCGTCATCCACGTCGGTGATTACATTTACGACTATCCCGACCAAGATGAAGAGGTGCGTATACCAATGCCCTACCCCATTGACCCTTTGTATTTGGATGAATGGAGACAGTTGCACACCTATTATCTACTAGATCCTGACTTAAGAGCTGCTCGACAACAGCATCCCTTTATTGTCATTTGGGACAATCATGACATCGACACCGATACCGAGGAACAGTTTGACCAAGCCGTTCAAGCTTTTCACGAACACCTTCCTACTCGGCCAAATCCAGACGCTCCCAATAAAATTTACCGAAGCCTACATTATGGCGACTTACTCGACATTATGATGATAGATGCCGAGCAGTTTAGCCAGCAAGACGAAATCGGGGAAGACGAATTTAGCATACTAGGCACTGAACAATACGATTGGCTTACCAACGAACTCGAAAATTCCTTTGCAAGGTGGCGCATCATTGGCAATCAAAAATTGTTCAATTTGTGGTCGGTCGAAGGCAGTCCTGTTGAATTGCCCATTGGCAATGGCGAAGTGGTGGACCCAGGAAGTTGGGATGGTTACCAATTGGAAAGAGAACAGTTGATGTTGTTGCTACGAGATTATGGCATTGGCAATAATATCGTACTGAGTGGAGACCTACATTTTTTTATGGCGACGGATATGGCAATTTATCCACTCAACGAAAATATGTATAACCCGCTTACAGGTTTTGGATCTGTTGGGGTCGAGTTTATGGGTGGAAGTATGAGTCGTGGCAATTTGGACGAAGCTGGATATGCTGCTACCCTTAGCGAATTATTACTCGAACTCAGCTTTGACTTAAATCCACATCATGTCTATGCCAATTTGATCGATCACGGATATGGCACTTTGCGCATTACACCCGATGATGTTATTGCACAAGCTTGGTTGGTCGATAAGTTGGAACAAAGCGATGAAGAGGTGATGGACACCGCCCTCATTGTTCGCAACGGAACCAATACTTGGGAACGTGGATGGGTTTTCGATCCTTCTGTTTTAGAAGACACTACTTCTACAACATCTGTCAATACATTGGACGCTCCCCTACTCTATACCCTCAGCCCTAACCCTGGAAAACAAGATCTAAATTTAAACATCCAAATCGTACAAACTGAAAAGGCACAGCTAGAGATTGTTGAACTCAGCACAGGCAAAATCATCCGTACAGAAAGTTTACAATTGATTGCCAATCAAAACCAACAACTTAAATTCAAAACTAACGATTGGGCAACAGGTGTTTACTTGCTAAAACTAAAAGGCAAAACGGTTGAGGCAATCGAGAAGTGGGTGAAGGTGAAATAAATCCATTTACACATAAACCCAAACAAAGCCCAATGCCAACAAACCCAACAACAACAAACTGCCCAACAATACTGTTTTGGACGAAACCAATGATGGTGCTGATGCAAACTTTTCTTGCTTCGCACCTGATTTGATTTCTTCCAAACTTTCCCACTCCAAATTCTTCGATGCCTCGTCGATGGTTGATTTCAATTCGTCTTGTCGTACTTCCTCTATGTGCGTATCAATGTTTTGATAAAACGCCAACTGCTGTGACAATTGCTCATCGTGGGCAAGAGTACGCTCAAAAGCAGCAATTTGCTCCTTGGGCATTTCTCCCGAAAGGTATTGTATGATGTCGCTTCTATCAAAACTGTGATTCATTGCAATGGTTTTGTATTGATTAATGTTCCCACTCACAAAGCCAAGTCTACTATTTTGGGACAAGCTAAGCTTTTACAAGTAACAAGGCTTGACCTAAAACAGTCTATTAATTAACATATATATGTCATCCAAAAATTACAATCTATCTATATAAACAATCTATCTATGAAAATTACAAGCTATTAAAAAACTGTAAAGACGTATTGTATTGGCTCACTATTTCCTACTACACATTCTCGGCTCTCACTATTTCTTAGCGCACTTTCCTTGCTGCACTCTACACATCGGTATAGGTGTAACAAAGGGCATTGCCTGTGTATTTCGTATCTGACCATTGTCTGTTCACACGCAAAATTTTGCATTTCTACGATACTACCAACACACCAAATAATTGTACTGTTCTGTTTGCATCTATTGTATAGAAACATTGAATCTTACTGTTTAATATTTCTATATAATACAATGCGCACAATACAAGGATTTGTTTTTTCTCACTTGCATCGTTTCCTTCTCAATCCAAATCAAATACGACACTCAATAAGGTCCTTACTCAATCTATCTACTTACTAAAAACAATCTATCTAAATGATCTATCTACTTATTCAATAACAATCTATCTGAAAATCTATCTACTTACTAATAACAATCTATCTAAATGATCTATCTACTTATTCAATAACAATCTATCTAAATGATCTATCTACTTA
>JAHDIA010000716.1 GCA_020631035.1 Chitinophagales bacterium
TTGTCTCAGTAATTCGTTCTTTTTCGTACTTGCTTTCTTTTTGGGCATGATTTATATGTTTTGTAGTTATTCTATTTCTTATTTATTTTCGTTCTTTATTTTTTAATTGCTTTGAGCATTTTGGCTCTGTATTCCATTGCAGCTAAAAATTCACCAATGTGTTTTTCTAGATAATTTACGGTATCAATATCCGATAATGTCTTAATGGCTTCGTCTAGCATAGACAATGGGATAATTTGATAAATATTTTTGAGCTCATAGACAAAACTGTCTAATCCATAGTTTCTTTTTTTCTCTTGGTTTTCCAATGCGTTTTTAAGTTTTTTAAATAGCTTTTTTGTTGTATTTACATTTATTTCATTTTTGCTTCCTCTCAAAAACATTAAGAGCGGACCATTGTGAGCAAAGCCCTTTTCCTCTTTAATTGCCTTCTGTAAAATGCCATTTCTTTGTTCATCATCTAACAAATCAAAAAGCTTGGGAACTTTACTGTAAATACTGTCTGCCAATTTAGGATCGACAATTAATTCTTGACAAAGGAGGTGTGCCCATTCTGCATTTTTAAAATTGCTGGTAGCATAAATCCAAGCAATGAGCAGTACCTTGTCATAATCTGTTCGCTTAGCCGCTTTGATAAGGTCAGTGGCTTTGACATCAAATTTGCCTTCCCAATATTGAGGAGGAATGCAGCGAATGATTTGTAGCAAATAGCCTGCTTTTTTTCCTACGCCTCGAATGTTCAAAGTATCTCCTACAAAGTCTTTTTCAAGTTCTTTGGTGAGTGTGGGAAGTTTGACTGTCAATTTGGATTTAGATAGCAATTTCCCTTTTTTATAAGTCAGCAAAGCTTCGGCTCGTTCTTTCATTCGTTGAACCAAATCAGATTCTGGAATCTGCATCAAATAATTGGCTGCTAGGCTGCGGATTTCTTTTCGTTTGTGACTCAAGAGTGATTCTAAAATCGCATTGTCTTTTTCGCTTAGGTGGTATTCGAAGGTACGTAAAAACTTACTTAAATCGCCTACAGATTCGCTTGAACGTGTACCTTCCAAAAGCACTCTTGCTTTGTCTGGTTCGCTTTTTCTCAGCTCTCTAAAATAGATGAGGCGTTGATTGATTTTCCCATATTCCCAATCTTCTTCGGTAGCTTCTTTAAATTGCTTACTCCAATCTTCGTTTTGTTGGACCAACCACCTGCCCCTTGCTCCAATAACAGGGAATACCCAATCTTGTGGCAATTTGTTTTTGACTGCCTTGTACAAAAAATTAGGTAAATAATCTGGCGGAATGGTTTTGTTTATTTCATTGATTTCATGTAAAAACTCTTTGATTAAAAAATCATCCTCAGCATTTTTCAAGAAGTACAATGCTTCGGGGTGAAGGTAATTAGGTGCGTCTTCTTCACTAGCAACTTGAGGTAATTCCCCTTCATATTTTTGAGGGACAAAACCCGCTCTACTGGCAACTGAACGTACTGCAGCAATGTGTAGCATATTGGCTTCCCCCTCATTTTCTTGTACAAACTCTTTTTCCCAATCTTGGGCATTCGCTTTATTGAGTGGCGCACGATTGGTACCAAGCGTTGCCGTTTTTATGATGTCATTCCAAAGGCTCATAATGATTTGTTTTTTGTTGTTGTCAAACTGCAATCCATCTGTGGGTATTCCCAGCAGCAAGTGGTCGCAAACTTTCGCCATTCCATTCTCCAAAAATACTGATAGGATGTCCTCCACTAATCGCCATCATTTTCCAAAAACTTTCCTCTTTGGCATTGATGTCGATTTGATTTTTGGCATTGTCTACAATGCTGCGTTTGTGTTTTTCATTAATAATATGAACCTCATTCAATAGGATTGGCGCATTCAATCTAAAAGGCATTTTCGCCAAATCATCTGAATAGATTTTGAGAAAATCCTCCATATTTTTTTGCCCATCGGCATCTTTAAAAAATTGAGTTTCTCCTATTATTTTTTTCACTAAAGCTCGTTGGGGAGATTGTGATGGGAAAAAGGCCAATTCCGCATCGAAGCAAGTGCCTGGAATAAAGTTATTGTCAAACTTAGGAGCTCTAAAACCAAAATCCAAGAGCAATGCGTTTTGATTTGTTTTTTCTCCTTTGAGCCAAGTACGTTGTAGGTACAAATTATCTCTATCGAGATACTGATTGTGTTTTCCCAATACCAACCAATTGTCTCTTTGGGCTTGGGCTGTTTCTAGCAATTCTTCCTTTTTAATATTAATCCCTATCAAGTTTTTAACATCTGCTTGTACTTCGACTGGGAGATTTTCTAAATTACGAAAGGCTTTGGTAATGGCATATAAATATCCTAAAGTATATAGACTTTTCTCTTGCCATTTTTTTTCATTATTGAGAGTGTTGTACAAATTTATAAGCACATTTCTCAATCCTGAAGCTTTAGCATCTTGTATTCGGGCACCTCTTTCTTCAAAGTAATCTTCTTCTCTGGTTTGGAGATCCGCTAATCCGAGGCGGAGGGTATCAAACAACCAAGTTTCCAAATCTTGCAATCCACTTTTAATGGACTCCATTGTTTTTGCCGCTCTTTTCTCTTTGGCTTTGATTTGCCTTTCGGTAGGTGCGTCATTTTCTTTTTCTACTTTGGTGGCTTTTTTCTCTTTGTTGACGGCTCTTTTGTCCATCCATTCCTTTACCCAATCAGCTTGGTCAGTCTCTTTAAACTCATTTTGTTCATTGACATATAATAGCATTAGCCCTAATCCGTGTTTACAAGGAAATTTACGACTTGGACAAGAACATTTGAAGGCGGGTTCGCTGAGATCTATTTGTGCTTTATAAGGATTTTTGCCACTGCCTTTACAGAGTCCCCAAATGACATTGTCTTTGATGGCTAAAAGTTCCCATTTTCGGGTATTGGCGAGGGCTTTGCCTCGTTTGAGGTTGGCGGCGTCGGGAGATAGTCCTTCGACTTGTTCGACAGTATATTGCGTACTCATTGTTTTTTCCTTTTTCTAAGCAATGTTTGAAGCATTGCCATATTAGTTGTTTCTATTATCTTTGGTTAAGTCTCTATATCTACTACAAAAGAAAGCATTATTTTTTAAATTAAAAAATCTGCACACCTTCATTTTTTCTTTTTTGTAAAAAATTTTTAAAATTTTATTTTATTTTCTGCAAAAGGAACGTTTTTGTTTTAAATGATGTTTTACGGTTTTTTGAATGGAACCTTGGGACCTTCGTTTGCATCTTGTGTCCCTGCCATCAGTCGTACATGGTACGTACTTCTGTCAGGCATAATATCGGTTCTTTTATTTCTTCGTCGGTTCGTTTT
>JAHDIA010000717.1 GCA_020631035.1 Chitinophagales bacterium
GAACAAAAATTCATTGCCCAAAAACATCAATTTATTTAATTTACAGTGTACTTAGCAGTATTTTTTAATTCTGCTAAAATAAGAAAATGAAAACCATTTTAAGCTTTGTGTTTTTGGTATTGACTACGATGCTGAGAGATGCTACAAGAAAAGAGTGCTGTTAAAGAGTGGATGGTTACTACAGTTTGGGTGAAAAAATAAGGGGATAAGTTGGATATTGTTAGAGAATGGACAGATTCCGCTACAAGCTTTACGCTATTTTGTGGAGGAATGGATTGCAGAAGTGAAGGACGAAGCGGGTGGATGAAATGTAAGACGCAGCCAAAAACATGCGCCCGATAACCAGACCAAAACGTAGCCATAAACCACGCACATTGCACAAAAAAATATAAATGCAAAGCAATTAGCCCACTCACAATTTATAACTCACAACTCAAATGTATTTGTATCATAAAAGTGTTACTGTTAAAATGGCAAAGCCTCACCTTCATTTTTTACTTTTTTCCTAAACACTTCTTCGATTTTGGGTTTGATGGCAATACCGCTGTCATTCGTAATAATGCGTCCATCAATGTCTACCACAGTCGTTAGCTCGCCCATAGTGCCTGTGACAAAAACCTCGTCGGCATTGTAGAGTTCGACTGTCGAAATGTCTTTTTCAAAGGCGGGAATGTCGATTGATTTGGCAATGTCTAGAACCGTTGCACGAGTAATGCCTGGGAGACAATTGCAAGCAAAAGGTGTATACAAAGTGCCCGCCTTACTCATAAAAATATTGGTGGCATTGGACTCCGAAGCAAAGCCCCGTTCGTCGAGCATAATGGCTTCGTCTACGCCCATTAAGTTTGCCTGAATTTTTGCCAGAATGTTGTTGAGTAGGTTGTTGTGGTGAATCTTGGAATCCAAAAATTGTGGGTTGTTGCGGCGGATGTGGCAAGAACCCAATTTGATTTTTTTGTCATAAACGGGCGGTTTCCATTCAGCCAGCACAATCAAGAGGGGACCTTGGTCATTGAGGCGAGGGTCCATACCAGAGGTATATTTGATGCCCCGACTGAGGGTGAGGCGGATGTGGACACCATCTCTCATCGCATTGGCTTCGAGTGTCTTAAAAATCGCTTCCTTGATCGAATCATTGCTAGGAATGTGCTCGAATGCGAGTGCCTTTGCCGATTCTTGCAAGCGTTGTAAATGTTTGTCTAGGCAAAATATTTTACCATCGTAGACCCGAATGCCTTCCCATACAGCATCGCCTCCTTGTACGGTGCTGTCAAATACCGAAACCTTGGCTTCTTCTCTAGGGTACAAACGGTCGCCTACCCATATTTGGAGGTTTTTGTTTTGAGGGTTGAATTTTTGGAGCATAGCATTGTTTTGTACTACAATGATAGTAAAGTTTGGATAAAAAATAAACAAGCTTTTTTAGAAATGATATTTTTTGAATTTATTGGACGGAACGTTGGGGGCTTTGTGGGTGAGCGACTCCCCGCTATTCACTACAAGTTGTAGATGCGATAAATCGCATCTCTACAAGCTTTCCGTTGCTATCGGGCGTAATATCGCCTATTTTTCTCCCTTGTCTCAAGGTTTTTGAAAACTTAAAATATTGCTTTTTTTCTTAACCTATCCCATACATATGCGTATAATATTATATGTTGGCTAGGCTTTGGAATATACTTTCCAATTTGGGAATTTATGAAGACTTGGAAGCTTATAAAAAGCTCAAGGTACGCCTATTCAATCAATTGTGTATGTTGCACGTATTGATTTTTGCTGTATTTTTGCTTGAAAACATCCTCCTCCGACTGTATGCGGATTTTATTTTTAACAGCTTACTCATTGCTTTTTGGATTGGATTGATGTATCTCAACCATCGAAAAAAGTATCAATATCCGCCTTATATATTGAGCGTTGTTTATCCTATTGTACTTACCTTTTGTCATATCGGTTGGGGAAATATTTTAAACATTCGGTATGTCTATATTTTTTCTTTTATTACAGTCATTATCTTTATACAAAATACCAAGGTCAATATTTTATTTATTACCTGGATATTTTTATGCGTTTTATTTGGTGAGCTTTTTGTAGCAAAATATGGTTTTTTGACCAATCAAGAAAATGTATGGTTTGCAGAATATGTGGTATTGGTATTTGTCATTTTTAGTTGTGTGTTTATTGTGAAAAGTTATGTAGATAGCAACCGTGAATTTGTAGAAAAAAGCGATGAATTATTGCATGAAGTACAAAAAAACAATACTGCTTTGGAATTGGCAAACCGAGATTTAGAGCGTTTTGCCTACATTACTTCCCACGATTTAAAAACGCCTTTGAGAAATGTCATTAGCTTTTTGGGATTGTTGAAAGATAAAGTAGACAAAGAGGACGAAGAGGCACAAACCTATTTTAAAATTGCTGAGGATGGAGCAAGACATATGAACAAGCTCATTGACGATATACTCAATTATTCTAGATTGGAAAAGGCTACTTTGGAGACAGAATTGGTAGATTTGAACAAAGTAGTTGAACACATACTCTTACACACCAAAGTTAAATTGGGTAGCAAAAAAGTAGCTTTTGATATTGCTAAATTGCCCACCATTTTGTCGAATGAAAGCCTAATGAAGATGCTGTTTCAAAATTTGATTGAAAATGCTATTAAATACAATGAATCTGAGCTACCTAATATCAAGATACAGGCAACATCTCATAAAAAAAACTTACTGTTAAGCTTTCAAGACAATGGTATTGGAATGGACGAACAATACCAGGACCGTATATTTGAAATGTTTGCCCGTTTACATACACATACTGCTTATGAAGGGACTGGTATAGGACTTGCCGTTTGTAAGAAGATTGTAGACAAACACAAAGGCAAAATTTGGTTTGAATCTAAAGAAGGTAAAGGAACCACTTTTTATGTAGAATTGCCCAATGTGATTGTCAATAGTTTTCTAGAAAAGCTGCCTTATTTGGACTCCAATAAATCGGATAGTATGAGCAGGGAGGATATGTTGGAAATAATGAAATTTACGCCCGATCAAAAATACAAGAATGTTTTGCGAAATAGGTTCAATTGATGTAAGTTTGTACAATAAGTAGTCAGACAAATTTATCTTAACATTTTTGATGGCTTCTTTTTGGCTTCTACTTCGTTGAAAATACTCGCCTTAGCTCTGCTAGGACTGCGTTTTTCGCCTTGTATAAGCTCAAAAATAAGCTCATCCCAAATATAACCTTAATTATGTCAGACTACTTAGATTGGCTTTTTCATACCTAAAATTTTCTAAAAATACGCATTTATCTTGCTAT
>JAHDIA010000718.1 GCA_020631035.1 Chitinophagales bacterium
GGCAGATGGAACATTGGGTAAATGCTTGTTTTCTGCTACGAAATCAGCTACTTCTTCAATGCTATTTAAGTTGTAATCTTTGGCAAAAACATAGTCCGCCCAACTTGCACTGTCATACTCTGCAATCTTGACTCTTTCAGTCAAAATTCCGTCTTGAACAAACAATTTATAATTTGGCAGATTGGCATTATTAAAATTCAAATCCGCACCAATTTTCACTTGTCCATCATTGTATACTTGAAAAACAGCTTTGTAATCTTTATTTCTACAAGTAATTGAGTACGAATAATTATTGTAATTGCCATATTGGTTGTCAATTAATAATCCATGCCTATTGGTAACCAACTGGGCAGCTGTTGTAGAAGCACTTGTTTGATTTACAGTTAATTTTCCAGTAATGGTTTGACTTTTATAGTTATTGTTCTCCTCCTCTTTTTGTGCATTTGCATCCAAACTAAAAAAAGCAAAAAATACCAATGCCAATACAATTGAAAGTGTTTTACTCAAGTTCATCGTTTTATAAATTTTAAAAGTTAAATAATATTTCAAACAAATGGTTAAACTAGTCTATCCTTTAATAATACTTCAAAGATAGAGCAATGTCATACCTATCTGCAAGAACACTTTTTAACTAGTTTATTATTATTACCCTGCAAAAAAAGCAAAAACACATCTCTCAAAAAAGAACCTAATCATTTAAAAATCAATCAATTAACAAACAAAAAGAAAGTGCAAACATTTCACATTTTTTTCGTAAAAAAAAGGATTGCATTTTCATTGTTTGCGACCATACTCCACCATTTCCCTCCACATTTGACTAAATGTTGCCAACATTTCTTTGTTCTCCCAAGCCAAAGTATTGGTAATAAAAGCGATGGCAATTTTTTGCTCAGTACGCACTTGAACATAGGTAAATATACCTGGGTCTCCACCACCATGTTCCAATCTTCCTCGCTCATCAACTTCCCAAAAAACGCCCGTTTTTCCTCCGTGCTCAATGCGTATTTTTGCCATCTCTTGATAACTTTCTTGCTTCAACAATTCGCTCTTACCTTCTTGCATTCTCATAATTTCACTCAAATAAATGCCTAAATTATTCGCACTAGTCATCAATCCACCATCAGGATAGGTAATCAAGCTATATCGAGGAAGTACATCATTTTCCAAAGAATATGTTTTGGCATGTTGATTTAAATCTACATCTTCCAAACGCCAAGTAGACACCTCCATATTTAAGGGTTCTAAAATATGGTCTTCTACATATTGGTAAAAAGGTTGCCCACTGATTACTTCAACTACATAAGCCGCCAATGCAGAGGCGATATTCGAATATTCGTATTGTGTCCCAATGGGATGTTTCGTAAAATTCTTCTTTTTATACAATCGACCTGCTGGCACTAAATAGCTTTTAAAAAATTCACCCAAAGGCATTTCTTTGTTCCCCTTTAATTTGGCAAAATATTTATAGGTAGACCGAGGTTTTATATTTTTAAATTGACTCAAATCTTCTTGCAATACATAACACTCACTATTGTATTTAGGTGTATCCTTTATACCAGAAGTATGTGTCACCAAGTGTTCAACTGTAATGGCGGTATTGGGAAAATGGGGATGTATGATTTTAAAAGGCAAAACATCATTGATTTTTGTATCAAATTCAAGCTCTCCCTTTTCGATAAGTTGCACAATGGCTAAGCCAATAAAGGTTTTAGAAACCGAGCCTATGTTCAGTGTTGTATGTTCGGTAAAGGATCGTTTGGCTGCCAAATCAGCATAGCCAAAGCCCTGTTCGTATAGTATACCGTCGGAATTGGCAATGGCGACTGCAAAGCCAGGGAAAGTCGATTGATCGTATAATTCTTGTAGGGCTTGTGTTAAACTATCTGTAGAGGTTTGTGCGACAAGATTGGGAAATAAGAATAAACAAAACAGGAAAGTACATATCGTTTTCATAGGTGTTGATTTACATAAACAAATTTGAAGATATGACTATTTTTTCAAATTATTAGAACAGAACGCTTAGGAGCTTCGTTTGCATTCGACTCCCCGCTATCCGCTTTTGTCCCGATTTGCCATCGGGACTACTATCGGGTGTAGAATCGCTACTTTTAGCCCTGCGTCGAAACTTTTTTTTAAAGAAGAGCTATGACATTTCTTCAAGAAATGTCATAGCTCAAATGCTCTACGAAATAGAGTAGATGGGGAGATTGCCAAATCTTCAGGTTTGGAAAAAAGTTTTTTGAAGGATTGGGACAGAATGTTGAGAGCTTCGTTGTCCCGATTTTATCGGGATCCCCGCTATCAGTCGTACATGGTACGCACTTCTATCGGGTGTAATATCGCTAATCTTAACCCTTCGTCGAAACTTTTGCTTAAAAAAAACACTGCCTTGGGTACTTCGTCAAAGCTTTTTGTTTTTAGCTTTTGATTGTTACACTCTTTTCTATTTTGTTAAGCTAGCAAACCGATAGCTAAGTTGTACCCCATGTCATAGCCTTCTCCACAAGGTCGAAGGGACATTTCTACATAAAAGGAAAATTTTAATCCTAATAATCCTGCCAATCCTAGACATCAAGGTTCAAGACAAAATAATCCTGCTAATCCTAATCATCATGGTTTAGACAAACATCAATGCCACACCAAGACCTTACCACTTTGCAACAAACGCTCTCCTTCAAACAAGCGATACACATAAACCCCATTGGACAAATGATTGACAGAAATATTTTGTCCAGTCGCTAAATCCAATGCCACTCGACCGACTGCATCTACCAGCTCCAAGCGTCCTTTTGGGGATAATTCAGGTCCCCAAATAGAGAGGACATCACTGACTGGATTCGGTCCTACTCGCCAAGGACGAGGAGGTAGCAAAGACGACAAACTAGTCATCGTATCTCCTACAATGACGGTGAGCGTATCACTTCCCATAAAACCATCTTCATCAGTAACAGTATAGACCAACTCATAGGCTCCTGTATCTATGGCAGTAAATGTGGGATACCAAAGTGTGTCATTGTCTAGTAAGTGGGTGTCTCCACTCCACTGATGTGTGTAGCTATTGGTCCCTCCGTAGGGAATGGGATTGAGTAAGGTATCTACCTCAGGTGTCAAATAAAGGGTGTCGGGCTCAAAAAAGGCTCCGACAGGTAAATAAGTATTGCCCAAACTATCCGTCTTTATCAGCCATATATCTGTCTTTCGGGGGGCGGGGAAAAACAAATCACCACTTAAAACAAAACCTCCGTCGGGAGCGGCTGCCATATCCCAGATATAGGCATCGTAGGCGCCTTCGTGGGGAGGATA
>JAHDIA010000719.1 GCA_020631035.1 Chitinophagales bacterium
ACTCTATCTGAATGGGGATTGATCACACTAGCATTGATGTTGATGTCTTATGGTTCACTTGCCTTGGTAGGTACTGCTGGTTTGGCTGGTTCTACTTCGCAACGTAACATCAACTTGGGTAACCGTATGTTTAGCTTGCCATTCGACAACAGAGTATACCGCAAAGCATTGATGCTAACAGGTATTTTGGCTGCTGCTGGTTTTGCTACTTGTTTCGGCATTTATGGTGCAATCTTTATGACTGACATCATTGGTACAGCCATCGCTGGTCCAGTGTTTGCTTACTTAGCACACTTGTTGTACTTGTTGGAAACTCGTCGTGAGAAAAAATAATCTGATTTTTAGACAGATTGTTCCAATACAATAAAATGAAACCCGCTTTGCATTTTGCAAAGCGGGTTTTTTATTTGATTTTGGTCTGGGAATCAATAATATAAGAATTCAATTGATAAGTTTTTGCCGCTACTACTTCGGAGCGTGCTAAAAAAAACATAACTTTGTTTGCTTCGACTGCTAAACTTTGCGTCAAATGGCAGTTGTAAACATTCTGTGTAAAAAACAGACAAAACCCATATTGATATGGAAGTACATACAGCAAACCAATCAGCTCCCCAAACAATATAAGACTGGTGACAAGTATGACCTACTGACAAATCCTAAACAAAACGACTTATGAGTAATACATCCAAACAATCTAAAAAACTGGTAAATAAAATATTGTTGATTGGCTGGGGTTCTGCCGATTGGAAAAGCATTCTTCCACTGGTCAAAGCTGGTAAAATGCCCAATGTGGAAAAACTTTTGGCGGAAGGAACCAAAGCAACAGCTGGAGTAATGGATCCACCCATTCTCTCAGCAGCTTGGAATTGCCTATTTACTGGAAAAGTTCCTAGCAAACACGGAGTTTATACCTTTACGGAAGTAAAAGAAGATAAGATACTCCCTTTGTCTTCTAATGTAAAGAAAGCCAAAACCTTGTGGGAAATCATCTCTTCTTTTAATCTCAAAGTACACCAAGTAGGGGCAATGGGCAGTCATCCTACCACTAGTATAAATGGTATCTCTATTTCGGACTGCTATGCTTATTCGACCAAAGAAAACCTGAGTGAACACAGTATCTTTCCTAGAGATGCCAAAGAAAAGTTTGGCAACTTATTAAACAGTAAAGATGATCTCTCACAACAACAAATAGATGCCTATTTAACAGACAAAAGATTGACATCTGAGGCTTTTGATGATCACATAGATGCCATTAAAGCCTTTATCGCCTACACTTCCAATATTCAAAATGCTGCCCTAAAAATTATGGATGAAAATGAAGATTGGGATCAGATGAGTGTGTTTTTTAATCAATTGAGCAATCTGACTTTTAAGTTTATGCCTTATCATCTATCACACAATGAAGATGCCGATCAGGAACTTAAAAGTGTGTTTAGATTGGTATTGACCAAAGCCTATCAACAACTGGACACTTACTTAGGGATACTTTTGGAAAAAGCAGGAGAAGATGCCAGTGTCTTTTTGGTCTCTCAAGGTGGCTACCTTCCCGATCCCAAATGGATCGCCAAATTAAACAAAGCACAGTCTACTTGGGAATACAATACTCCTGGTATTTGGTTGTTCAAAGGCAAAAAAGCGAACAAAAAAGAAGAGTTTTTTGAGCTTTCTGTATTTGACACTGTTCCTACCATATTGGTCCTTCTGGGTCTACCATTTGCCAAAGACTTTGATGGTAAAATTTCGTTGGCACGAAAACACTTTGCCAAAGTAGAAAACTACATAGAATCTTTTGATAGTGTTGTTAATACCCAGAAAATCAATTATGATTTAAGTGTTGCTGACTTGCTAGAGGAACAATTGAGAGACCTGAATTATTCGACCAAAAGCAAATACGATTTAAAAGAACAAAAAGAATATACAGAAGCTCGAATTGCGATGTCGATTGGGCAACAAATCAACGCCATTCCTGCCTTAGAAGATTTGTGGGCAAGATACCCTTATCATAGTTGGTATGGGGGACGTCTGGCAGGTTGTTACTTAGCAGTCAACCGCCTCGATGAAGCAAAAGAACTCATAGATACCGTAACAGAGCTAGGTGACGAGATTCCCGAAATGCACCTACTCAAAGGTCAAATATTGATTTCTGAGCGCAAGTTTAGATCGGCTGCCAAAGAATATGAAATTGTAGAAAAACAAGTTGGTATGATGTCCAATTTGTATGGACAAATAGCTGATGCCTACTTACAAATGAATCAGGCTCAAGAAGGCATCAAACGCTTAAAGTTAGAAGCAGAAAATGCACCCAATCCTCAAATTTATTTGACTATGGCTATGGTGTATATGCAAAATAGAATGCAAGGACAAGCCATCGAACCACTTAAAAAAGCAGTCGAACTGGCTCCATATCATCCCATCGCTCAGTTTCATTTAGGAAATACTTATTACCAAATACAAAAATACGAAGAGGCCGCTGAAGCATTTGAAAAAGCTAAAATGTTTATGAGTGATCCTAAAGGCCAACAGCAAATCCAACAAATGTTGGTAAAAATATATAGAGATCATCTACAAAAAACAGACAAGATTCAAGAGATGCAAAAGGCTTTTGAAGACAGTATTGGCTCTAGAGGCGAAATCACCATTGTATCTGGTCTCCCACGTTCTGGTACTTCTATGATGATGCAAATGTTGGTCAGAGGTGGCTTGGAAGCCTTTACCGATGGTCAAAGAGAAGCTGACGAAAACAACAAAAAAGGATACTACGAACACGAAGCAGTCAAAAGTTTGTCTAGAGACAAACGCTTCTTAAAAGAAGTGGGCAATAAAGTTGTCAAAATTATTTCTCACTTGCTCCACCATCTCCCACATGTCTACAAATACAAAATTGTATTTATGGACAGAGAAATTGAAGAGGTAATGAACTCTCAGCATAAAATGTTGGGACGCTTGGGCAAAGACAGAGGCGATGACAAAGCAAACTCACTCAAACTGCTCAAGCCTTTTAAGGAAAGTAGAGAAAAGGCCATCAAATGGTGTCAAGATCGACCCAAATTTGTAGAGATTTTGGTTGTTCCTTATCACGAAGTCATTAGCAATCCTTTGGAGCAAGCCAAGCAAATCAATGCATTTTTGGGTGGGCAACTAGATGAAGTGGCAATGGCTTCGGTTGTAGACAAAAGTTTGTATAGAGAACGGACAGAATCTACGGAAGCATAAGAACGCAATTAAAATGTATTCTGCGAATGTGAGTGAACGAAATAAAATAGCCCCGATAGTAATGGATAGCTCCCGTCGGTTGCTT
>JAHDIA010000012.1:0-3949 GCA_020631035.1 Chitinophagales bacterium
ACAAATCAATGCTTGGTTGTTGTCTGTTACAGCTAGTGATAACTGTGATACAGAGGTAAGCATTACCAATGACCATATGGATACAGATTTGGGTGAAGTATGTGGGCCAAATGGTGTGAGAACCATTACTTTTACAGCGACAGATGATTGTGGTAACACTGCTACTTGTACTGCTGATATTATCTTGAGTGATGATGTTGCACCAGAGGTAACATTGAATTTACCAGAATACTTTACACCTATCTTCGAACCAGGCGATACTGTTTCATTGGCGTGTAACACTATCTTGTTAATGGATGAGTCTTTTGTTATTGCAACAGATGAATGTGACAATGATGTAACAGTTCAGTTCTGTGAAGTATTGATAGATGAAACAGAGTGTTCATACTTGTTTGAATGTTCTTGGAAAGCAACAGACGATTGTGGTAACCACACTAAGATTGCTGTTTATGTAGAAACATTTAAAGTTGTACCAATTAACTTGGTTTGTCCTGATCCTGTAGAAGTAAGCTGTGATGCATTGCCATTGACAGAAGCAATGACAGGAACACCAACTTACAGTGGTTGTGGTAATGTAGAATTGAGCTATACTGATGATCTTTCTGGATTGAATGGTTGTGGTGGTTCTGGTATTATCATTCGTACTTGGACTGCTAAAGACGAGTGTGGTCAGGTTGAAACTTGTCAGCAAATCATTACAGTGGTAGACAATGAAGGTCCAGTACTTACATTGAACTTCCCTACAGGATTTGAAAACTACTTTGATTACTTCAACTTTGGAGATACATTGCATTTCTACTGTGATACAGTTGTATTGTTGAACGAAACTTATGCTGTTGCAACAGACAATTGTGATCCAGATGTAGATGTTCAGTTTGTTGATTTGTTTGTAGAAGATTCTGAATGTGCAGCGATTATGACTTGTGCTTGGACTGCTACAGACGATTGTGGTAATTCTACTACAGAAGAAATTTACATTATCGTAGAAAGAAAAGGTGCGCCACTTGAATTGAGCTGCCCAGATGATGTTGTTGTTAGTTGTGAAGATTCACTTGATCCTGCAAATACTGGTATGGCAAGCCTTATCGGTTGTAGTGCTTCTGGTGCAAGTTACACAGATGATATGACTGGATTGACTGGTTGCAATGGTACTGGTATGATTGTAAGAACTTGGTCAGCTATTAGTAGTTGTGGAGAGTTGGTTACTTGTCAGCAAGTAATTACTGTTGTTGACAATACAGCACCAAGCATCGAATTGGATTTGCCAGCTGACTTAGGCTATACCTTTGAATTTGGCGATACCTTGTATTTCACTTGTGGTGACTTTGTTCTTCTTGATGAAACTATGGTTCTTGTATACGATAACTGTAGTGCCGCTGGAGCGGGTGGAGGTGCTGTAACAGATACGACCATTGATGTTACTTTTGTTGACTTCCCAATCTTGCAAGATGCGTGTACTCAGTTGTGGGGTTGTACTTGGACTGCTACAGATGAATGTGGTAATTCTAGTTCTCAAACAGTTTACATTGCTATTATTCCTGAAGGCATTGTTGGTACATTGGATATGAAATTGTACTTACAAGGTGCGTTGGATGGAAGTGAAGCTGGACCTGCTCCAATGGGTAAGCCACAAGGCGAAAGCGAAATGACTTCTACTAAGAACAATAGCAACTACTTGATGAGAGATGGTTTGAGATCTGAAGGTTTGGTGCCAATGACGACACCTTATGACGATATGGGCAACTTTGTTCAAATGAACGAAGGTGGCGAAACCATTAGTCCGGCTTTGTTGCAACAGACTGGTGACCAAGCTTTGATTGACTGGATTCACGTAGAATTGAGAGATGAGGATGATCCTACTTATGTTGTCTCAACTCGTTCGGCTCTATTGCTCAAAGATGGTAGTGTGGTTGATACCGATGGCGTATCTTCTGTGAGCTTTGATGTTCCTGCTGGTAATTACTATGTATTTGTGAAGCACAGAAACCACTTGGGTACAATGACGAAGAATACAGTAAGCATCGGAGGTGATACTACACCATTCATCGACTTTACTGATCCTGCTACACAAACTTATGGTAGTAATGCTCAAAAAGTAATGGGTGATGTAACAGCTTTGTGGGCTGGTGATGTAACAGGTGATGGTCAAATCATTTTCCAAGGTAACAACAATGATGTTCAAAATGGTTTCTTTGACATCTTGAGTGCTTCAGGAAATACTGATTTATTGACCAATTACATTTTGTCTGGATACCACGAAAGTGATGTGAAGATGAACTGTGATGTGATTTACCAAGGAAGTGGTGCAGAGGCAAATGACATCTTCTTTAATGTAATCACGCACCCTGCCAATACTGAAGCTTCTCCGATCTTTATCATTGAAGAGCAAAAGCCTTAATTGGACTAATCGAATACATAAAGCTCTAAAAAATAAAATTTAGTGGCTTTTTTCAACCCTGGTCGTTTTTAATAAATGGCCGGGGTTTTTCTTTTTAATTTTTTGGGGCAGCGTGTGTCTTTCATGGTTGCGTTCAACCTGGTTAGCCAACGCAGGTTTTAGGCTTCGTACAAGCGAGCATCCGCCCGCTCATCCTGCGCTTTTGCAAGTTGCAAACTTGTTTGGTTTTTGGATTTAATTTGCAAACTTAAATCTACGAGTGTAAGTTGTAAATTTGATTTAATTTGCAAACTTAAATCTACGAGCGAAGAAAAGATACGAGGCATTTTGAAAATGCCAGGCATCAAAAAACGAAGATACGAAGGACACAACATGCCCAATACGCCAGATAGTAGCGGAAAGCCTTGTAGGGGTGTCGGATTGTCCTTGGACTTGTTGGAGTATCGAATTAGGATAGCAGTGCTATCGGGATTGCGCCTGTCCACAAGCTTGCAGCGGATAGCTGGGAGACTAGGTGCAAACGCTAGCCCCCAACGTTCCGTCCTATTTTTGTAAAAAGCAACTTTACTTTGGATTTAAGTTACAAACTTAAATACTGTGTAAATTAAATCTACTGTGTAATTATGAAAAGGTGTTACCTTTAAGATTGAAAGTAAACTAGATATTTCCAATCAGATAAAAGGTGATACCTTTAAATTATGTCAATTTCATTGGCAATTCGGTGAGTCTTTTGTTTGTGATTCTACGAACGGCATTTCCGATGGCAGCTCCGATGGGACCCAATGGTGGTTCGCCCACAGGAAGCGGAATGTCTACCCCTTGAATTAAGTGGACGTCGATGACTTTTGGGGTGTGGCGCATCAATGCCATTTCGTAGGGACCATAAATGATGGGAGCCAATTTGCCATCTTTGATGGTCATTTTTTCAAACATAGAGGCACTGATGCCCATAATGATGGAACCTTCGCATTGGGCAATGACTTGGTCGGGATTGACCGCCAAACCGCAATCGAAGACACAGGTAACTTTTTCTACTTTTATTTGATTGTCCTTGACAGAGACTTCGACCACATGAGCGCAAGGGGCACCTGCATCAATAGAAGCTGCAAATCCCATTGCTTTATTGCCAGAGGCTTTGTCGGTATAGCCAGATTTGGAAGCGGCTTCTTGAATGACCTTTTTGATTCGTTCTTGGTGTTCGCCTTCGCCTAGCATTGCCAGTCTAAAATCAACAGGATTTTTGCCTGTTTTCAATGCCATTTCATCTATAAAACTTTCGATGGCAAAGGTATTGGCGAGTAATCCCAAGCTACGCCAAAAACTGGTGGCAAAGGGAAGGGTTTTGTGCCATTGTATCGCTCGATGGTTCGGAATTTTTTCGTACATAATGTTCCCGCCTCTCATCGCACCTACATCTGTGCCCAAAACTGTGCTCATTGCTGGTGGAAAAATTACTGAGTTGATGGCGACATCTCCGCTGGCGTAATGGTGTTCTAAGCTCTCTAGACTCGATTGCTCATTTAATTTGCCTCGTACAATGTGGTGGGTAGG
>JAHDIA010000012.1:3959-20241 GCA_020631035.1 Chitinophagales bacterium
ATCGTTTTGAAATTCTTCTTTTCTGGTAAAGACATACTTGACAGGCTTGCCCACTTCTTTCGACATTTGTGCTGCTTGTACAGCGTGGGAGGTATTCAAACGACGACCAAAGCCTCCGCCAAGGTAGGTCCCAATGATGTTGACTTTGCTGGCATCGACTCCCAATGCTTCGGCGACTTGTTTTTGAGTGACCCCAATGACTTGAGTAGACAATATAACAGTCACTTCACCATCTTTGTAATGGGCGACTGCTGCATTGGGTTCTATTTGGGCGTGGGCACCAATGGGGCTTTTGAACTCTAAAGAAATAACTTTGTCATCATCGGGATCGAGTGCGCTGCCTGCTTTTTGGGTAATCATTTTGTCACCTTCCCCAATTTTGAGGTAGTCTCTCAGGCTTTCCTCGGTCCATTTTGTGGGAATGTCCCATTCTACTTTTACTTTTTTTCTGGCAGCAATTGCTTCTGCATAACTATTGGCAATGATGCCAATCCAATCGCTTTTTTTGATAATTTTGACGACTCCTGCTGCTTTTTCTGCTTCACCAATGTCGGTACTTTTGAGGGAAGCACCAATGTGTTCGGGGCGAATGACGGTGGCATACAACATATCGGGCATTTCGGCATCCAAACCAAAAATGGGGGCACCAATGACCTTGTCTCTTAGGTCGATGCGTTGGATGGGTTTGCCCACAGATTTGTAGGAAGAAACAGGTCTAAGTTCTGGTGTATCTGGTAGGTTCCATTCTGTTACATCGGCAACAACTTCGGCATAGGTCATCGTTTTGCCATTGCCTGAAACGACCCCACTGGCAGTTTGTAAAGAGGCGGCATCGACACCCAATTTTTTGGCGGCTTCTCCTTTGATCATTTCTCGCATAGTGGCTGCCATTTCTCTTAGTGGCTGCCATAATTGGGCGATGGATAGACTTCCCCCAGTACTCATCCCATCAATGATGCCTGTTTTGGTTTCGGCTGCTTTGACGATGATTTGTTTGATGTCAACATCTAATTCGTCGGCAACAATTTGGGCAAGTCCTGTAAAGGTGCCCTGTCCCATTTCGACTTTGGGTGAGTGGAGGATGACCTTATTGTCCTTGGTCAGTTCAAACCAGAGGTTGGCTTCGGTTCCTGTTCCAGAATAGGGAACGACCATGGTTTCTGCCATTTCATAGATGTAGCGTCTCATAGGGTTGCGGAGTACAAATGTACCCAATGCCAATAAGCCAATGGTTCCTAATCCACCTGCTACTAGGAATTTGCGTCTTGATTTGCTTTTGGGTTTGCCTCCGTTTTTGTTGTTTGCAGCCATAATTTTGGTAATGTTTTTCGTTCTTTGACATTCACCATATTTTTTGTCAAAGAATCAGCGTTTTTAGAACTGTTTTAAAAAAAGTGAGTAATCACTCGCAAGTTAATTGAAATTTTTTCCTTCAACAAGTTCGGGAACAAGTTTTTCAGTTTTACATAAAATCAATTCTTACAAGCTTGAAGAAGCTGTTGCATAAAGGCGAGTCCTTTGGTTTGGGTAAATTCGATGTTTTTTTGGGGGACACTGTCAATGTCGGGATGGGAGTCAACGGCATTGGTGACGCTGTTTTCTCGTAGGAAGTGGAGCATTGGAAAGACCGAGCGGTTGGTGTAATTGCTTGGGTCGTTTTGGTCGGAGCCTGCAAAGAGGTATTGAGGGTGGAAACTGGCGATTTGGTAAATGCCGTCGTAGCCTTGTTCGCTCAATAAGCGTTCTGACAATTCGACCAAGTGGAGGTAGTCGTAAAAGTCGGAGACAGCAAGTGGGAAGATGAGAAGGGTGGTGGCAATGTTTTCGTCTTTGTCTAGGCGGTGGTATTCTTGTAGAACTTGCTCTAGTATTTTGTCTAGGTCTGTTTGGTAAATAACTTGGTAGCGGATACTGTCTAGGCGGACTTCCCTAGCGGCAAAGGGACAAAAATTGCAGTCAATGACCACTTTTTGAATCCACTGTTGGGTGATGTCGGTGATTTTGTTGGAGAGTTTGGAGTGTAGGGAGTTGATGATGGCTTTTTGACTAGTCTCTTGTGTGGTATCTTCTAGGATACTACGCTCTTGGGGGGAGAGGGAGATGTTTAGTTCTTTTGCGAGTGATAGGAGTGTTTTCATTGTAGAAAGAATAATACTTTATTATGAGTGCTTAGTTGCTTTAAAGAGGGTTAAAAATTTTTTCTTAGACTGTAAGCTTTAAATTGCGAACAGGGTAATTGGTCATCAATACCATGACTATGGTAGTTAGGAATAAAGTCACTTTCATAGAATTGATAAGCTTTGCAGGAAAAGTGTTGAGGCGTATCAATTACTGTTTTTAAAATTTCCTTTTGTTCTACAAAATTAGAAGGCAGGTTTGGTAAAGTGAAATTTAAGTCATCTTCTGGAGTTTGATAAATTGACCAGTAGTTTGAAAGACCACTAAATGTATATTGTACCCCTATCAAATCAAATGCTTTGTCAAGTTCTAGTTGAAAATTATTTGTACTTACATTTTTAAGAGTTATTTCGGGCTTGTAAAGATCAATAGTATAAGGTAGGGTATAAATTGTTTTTTGAAAAGAATACTTAGTATCATTTCCATATGATGATTGTTCAAGTGTCAAATCAATAGAAGCCATATTGATGGTGTTGGATAAAAATAGTTGCATTTTACCATTGTAGGTAATGGGAAGTTCTAAAGAACGAGTTCCAAAGATATTGATTTTTGTAGAATCGTTGGTGTTGACTGTTGCCTTACCCAACCATCTGCTTTCTATACCTAAATCTATTTCATACATTTCTGTATCTGTAAGCTCATCCCAAAAAATTGTACGCATCCAGTCGGTGGAGACGCCTTCTTCCCAATCAGACGTCTTGAATACATAGCTTTTAAGGGTGGGGTCATTTTTGGGTCTAAGTGTGATTTGTATTCCTTCGTTTGATCTAGAGGAACTAAGAATTCTGAGTACTTTGGCATCAGCATTGTAGATTACTTCATCTGTATAGGATGTCGGAGTGATAAGATAGGGTTCTTCTTCTACTTCTCTTATAATAATTTCGGTGGTTTTGTAAGAGAAGTAGAAATCTGAACTACAAATTTTAGGAGTCAAATCAAATCCAGACTTTATGTTTCTATTTAGTAAACGCATAAATGAATATTGTTAGAAATAGTTATACCTGCAAATATAGCGTTTTATTATTTATCAAAACGATCGACTTTTTGTACAAGCATCGAAATCTAAACAATAGAATTGGCGTTCAAAATTGCTTACTTGTTTAGGGGTGAAATTAGGGTCAAAGTCTACTATTTTAAAAAATTTGACTGCTATGCGAAGAGGATTCTCAAGCCCTTCTTTTAAAAAACTGTTGGTGTTTAAATAGTATTCAGGAATATTGGGCAGTTGATAGCTCAAACCATCATTGGGATATTGGTAAATGTGCCAATGAAAAGCTTGATCGTCCTTTATGAACAAATAGCTTACTTTAGCAAAATCATAGTCGGCATCTGTGGTAATTTTATAGGTGTTTTTGCTTGCGTCACTCAAGTCAATTTCAGGCTCAAAAAAGTTGATTTCTTCAGGGACAAAAGTAGTTGTTTTTTGGTATTCATAACCATCAAAAATATTATTGCTTCTAATGTGGAGATGGATGGACTGCATATTGCTTTCTATTTCTGGGGATAAATAAAGCACTACTTCTGTTCCCATTGGATGACTGTACCAGGGCGATTCGTTTGTCAAGAGCAGATTTCTATCCTCATACTTTGCTCTAGAATTGAGTCGCCAATTGCTCTCTAGGCCCAATTCAATGGGGTAGGCTATTCCTTCCTCAAAATTGTTAAAAGAGATGGTTTGGGTCCAATCAGTGACGACACCTGTGACCCAATGAGTATTCTTGAATAAATAGGTGTAAACTGTATTTTGGTTTTTAGGACGAACCGTAATTTGAAAATCAAAGTTGAGAAAGAGCCTACCTACAATTCGGATTTGATTGACCTCTGGAGAATAGACAATCTCTTCTGCCACCAACGGCAATCCAATGAACTCCAAAGAATCTGGCGTAGCTGTAATGATGAGTTCAATGCTTTGGCTTGTAAGCGTAGTCTCTGGATAAGGATTGCAGGGCGTTGTCGAAAGGAAAAAATCATTGTCAATGTTTCTATAAGTTGAAAGTTCAACACCGCTCGTTATACCATAATCAAATTCATTGATATAGGTCAAATCAAGTACTTCACCAATCGGTTTCTCATAATAAAGAATATCATTGGAAATATTTTCGCCCATTGTATCTAACACTATTGCTCTATCTTGGGTACTTACAAACAAAGATGGATTGTTGTTGAAATTGTATATTTGTGTTGTGATTGTACAATCAGTTGTTGAGATGTCTGGGTTATCATTGTCTTCTTTAGAACAAGCGAGCATACTCAAAGCAAAAAAAACAAGACTGATTAGTATGATTGATCTAAAATCCATATCCAAAGATAATGGATTCTTTTTGATGGTGCAACGCTATGAAGAATTGTGTGTTGTAAATTATCAATGGTGAATTGGATTTTATGTATTATGGTGCAACGCCATTGACTTATGGCTGCGTTATGGTCAGGTTAACCAACGCATGTTTTGGGCTGCGTCTTAACTTGCATCCGCCCGCTCCTCCTGCGCTTTTTTAATTGTGAGTTATAAATTGAGATGGCGGACATCTGAAGGCAATCTGTTAAGTTGATGCCCCCCATCTTATTTAATTCTGAAATAAAGATGCGAGGCATTCTTGAAATGCCAGGCATCTAAAGAATTGGATGGGGACATCTGAGAACTTGTATGTTTGATGTCCCCATCTATGTTTGTATTACTTCAAAATCAATTTTTTACTATCTATAACTTTATTGTTCACTACTAAGGTGTAAGTATAGATTCCGCTCATTGCACTTTGTGGCTGCCATACAATTTCGTTTTTGCCTGACTGACTTAGAGCAAATGTTTTGATTGTTCGTCCGTCCATATCATAAATGATGACTTGGGCGGTTTGGAAATGAGGGGAAAGTTCGTAGGGAATACGTGTCATTCCTTCGCTGGGATTGGGAATGCATTGGTACAACACATTAGAAGAATGTAGGATTGAGCTATTGGGCGTATTTTCCTTTTGAGCTTTTTCTATCTCAGATTCAGTCTGACTTAATCCCAAGTATTCTTTGATGGTTTGAAGCTCTGCTTCCAATTCTTGGTGTTGTTCTTGAAGTGATTGTAAGACCTCATTTGCTTGCTCCAGTTCTTCTTGCTTGTCTGCCAATTCCTTAATGCTGTTGACCGCTAGGTAAAGCAGTTCATCGGGATTGAAGGCAAAGAGTGTTTCGGCTTTTGTATCCTCTTTACTGAGTTTTGATCTAAAAGTCGTGACAGCATTGGGCAAAAGTTCTTTGATTTCTTGTGCCATAATGCCTGCCCGTTTTTGTCCATCTTGTGTACCCGCTAAACCATTGTACTCATATTCATATAAGTTTACTTGATTTAAGGTCTCAAGGCTCTTGGTGTAATCATTGATGTTTTTTTTCAGTCTTTGATCGGAGTAAACCAACCATTCTGACCCCAAGGCTTTACCATCATGAATATGAAATTTGATGTCTGGAGTATCAGTGGGCTCTTCCAATATACTGTATTCTTCATCAGGATCAATGGTGCCAATGTGTATGGCTCCTCGTGCAGTAATGATTACATTGTTGTTTAAACTAGAATCGGCTGTCGCCCTCAAAATGAGATAAGATGAGTCAGGCATATTCATTCCTGTATTGCGAAAATCAATTATTGCTGTATTGAGAGTGCTATCACTCATATTTTCACAAAAGACAATACCCCTATCTTTGGTAATGTCAATAAACCTATCTGTTGTTTGAGCAGATAAGTTGGATGTATAAAAAAATAGTAAACAGAATTTAATAATTAAATTAAAGTTTTTCATTTTATTTGGATTTTGAAAATCCAAGCCCATCCATTGAAAATGGACAGACTTGGAAGGATTGTTAACAATAAAATCCGTTGTTCTTTCATTCTTAGAATTACGGAAATAGATATGACATTTCTTTAAGAAATGTCATATCTAAAGTCATTATAGGTATACGCAATGAGATTTAATAAGCATGAAAATATGGCATTTTGAGTCTACATATTGTCAACAGAAATGTCATATTAATTTCGTAGCTATTCCTCAATGTATGAGCATCTTTTTGGTGATGCTGTATTTAGGTGTTTCAATTTTTAACACATACATTCCGCTAGGCAAATCAGTCGCATCAAAGTTTAAGTAATGCGTGCCGACTTCCATTGTTTGATTCTGTAACAATTGTGCAAGTAGTTTCCCATTTACATCTGTTACATAAGCTTTGACCTCACTTTTTTCATTCAATTGGAACTGAATGTTGGTGTGATCTTCAAATGGATTTGGATAAACCAATGCTTGTAATTCAGTGAAAGTATTGGCTAAGCTTGGCGTTTTCTCCGTCTGTGTTTTATTGAATGACCCCGAATCACAACCATTGATGAGTGCGTGAAACTCACTACCTGTCTGGGCATCAAACCCTGGCAACAAACAGACCTCTAATGTAGCGTCATAAACTGCCGAGGAAGTATTGTCAACCAAATTACTAGCGGTAATGCTCGAAGAAGTTTTGTAAACTCGATTGCCACTATTGACCACATCATTTGTTACATTTTGGTTGATAGGGCAAGGAGCATAAAACACTTGATTTTTGATATTGCTAATATTGCTATTGCGTTTGATGACATCAGACAAAGTAGTATTGTTGATGGTGTTGCGTTGCGTTGCGGTAAAAGCTGGGTCGTTTTCAAAGTAGTAAAAATCGCCATCTCTCAATCTAGCAAATTGGTCGGCTAAAATGGCATTGAGCGTTTGACCAATGGCAGCATTGGGTAGTTGATCTTCAGCTAGTAAACCTACCCATACATCTATGTTATTTACATTTCCATTGTAGGCATCTGATAGTTGTGTTTGTACCAGAGGATCACTGCTGATGTCAGCAAAGCTTGTTGCAGCAGGAATGCCAAATGCTTGTCTAAAGGTATTGTAATCGGCTAGCCCGTGGTCTCGTCCTCTTTGAATGTTCAAGGCTGCTAAGTCAAGCCCTGGACCTGTTGGAGTAGGGGTAAACAAAAAGCTTCGAAGGTTCTCTACAATTTGTGCATCTGTTTCTTCTTGGAATTGTTGTGCCAAACCATTGAGGATTCCTTCAATTCCGTTGTCGGCTATAAAACCAGGATTGAAAAACGACTGAGCTAAAGTTAGGGAGCCAGTATTGTTTCCATTATCATCGTATAAAACCAAATTGTCGGTAACCATTGTATGGCCCAAACGAAAAGCTGCCGTTGCAAATACATTGATGATGTCAGGACGAACACTATTATCGTATCCACCATAAGTAGGCATTTGTACCCCTAATGCGGTTAAAAATTCGTTGTAGGTAATGGATTGAATGATGGCACCGACTTCTTTTCTGGCTCTTTGGTAAATGGCTTCGTCATTGTTCATACCCGAAGCAATTAGCTGATCGCAAATGCGGTTGTGTTCTCTGACGAATAGGGTGTGCAATGCTGTTAAGCCAGGTTGTTCATTGGCTCTTACATCCCCTGCTACAAAGACTTCAACCAGACTGCTAGAGGAAGGATAAGTCCCTCCAGGTTCTACACTTCCTGCCATAAATGGAACAGTGCCATCAAGGGTCGATCCAGATTGGTTGTTCACCGTATTGAAAGGTAATAAATCTCCACCACCCACTGCATTGGAAGTTTTGAGCTTGCCATCAGTGAAAGTACGTAAATAATTGGCACGAGTGTAGTCAGAGCCGTAAACATTGGAGGCATCTATCCAAGCAGTGAGATTGTTGCGTTGTTCACGACTTTGTCCTGTTCCACCTGTACCTGGGAAAGCCTCTGAACGGTGAAAAGGTATAGGAGCTGTAATGATGTCATTGGGGACAGGTAAAATAGGTTCAGACAAATCTTCATCTTCAGGAGTGAGTGTGATGTCGTGATCTAGGAATTGCCCCCAAGTAAAAACAAATGAACTTAGCCGAGAAGAAGACGAGCCACAATCTTGTTCAAAAATGATGTTGCTGATTTCTCTTGGATTTTTGCGATTTTGCCCAACCAGATCGTTGTTGCTGTTGTAGACATCGTTGACTGCTCTATCCAATGGGATTTCGGCAGCACCCCAAGGAGCAGTTGAATTCAAATCTATGTTATTACAGCTTCCATCAATGCTACGATTGACTTCTTGAGTTGGACATAAAGTGCTTTTTTCGTAAGCATTGAGTGTTTGCTCTCCTTTTTGTGTAGGAATTTGGATAGCTCCACCAAATACACTACTGATGGGGTGATTGCTGGGCAATACTTTTTTGTCTGTGTTTGATTGTGATTGTAAAGGCACAATTGAAAAGAGGTATAAGATACAGCCTATTAAGGCAAATTGTATATACCTCGGTATATGCTTTTTTAAATGTGTAGTCATTTTGAGATGATTTAATTTTAAGAATAGTTTGATTTGCGCCCTTCCTTCAACAAAGTTCAGGGGAACTTGGCGGGCTCAGGGAGCGCAAATTATATTGTATCTTAGATCGTACCCTGAGCTTGTCGAAGGATACATTTACTTTGGACAGAAAATTTACTTACCATTTGTCTGAAACTGTTCTTTCAATTCAGTATTTTCTGCTTTTAACTCATTGACCGTTTTGTTTAAGTCTATCAAGTACAAGGTCAACTCTTCTATTTTTTCTAGGAGTTTGACATCCATTTCACCTAGTAAATAACCTTCTGCTTCGACTTCTTGTGCCGAGGGCATATTGGGTAGGTGGCCGAGCTGTTCGATATTGGCTTCGAGCTCTTCTAGGCTAGGGCGTTGGTGTTCGGGCGTAAAAACGTAATCTGGCCAATTTTGACTCAATCGTACTTTCACCTCTTCTGCAATCATTTTGCCATCGACTGCCATTTTATAACCTGATGGAATGCTGGAAGTAGCAACTCCTAATTCAGATATAGTCGCTTTTCCAGCAACATTTAATTTGTAACCCGATGGAACACTTGAGGTACCAATACCAACTCTTCCATCTGCACGAGCATATATAACATTTTGATTGTTGCTGTTTAGTAGTCTGAGGAGGTATTTATTACTATTGGGTATAACTGATTTAACATATAAACCATATCCAGAGGTAGTCAAATTACAAGCAGAATTACCTGTTTCTTGTTGGTTTATATATAATGCAGGAACATTTGTATTATTGGCATTGACAATGCCTATTTTGCCTCCAGGACCAGTTGTTCCGACACCCACTCTACCATTTTCTAGAACACTAAAGAGAGTACTTCCATTATGGTCTATTTGAAACTTGCCGCTTGGAAATGCTTGACCAATTCCAACACGTCCGTCTGCTTTTACCGTAAATATATGGTCGCCATTGTGGTCCATGTGCATCAACCATCTAGAATTAGGTGTAGCAGTAGTGGAACTTATTTTTAAACCATAACCGTTTGTTCCTATTTGAACCGCTGAATGATTTTCCCTTTGTTGCCATACTCTAAGTGCATTATTGGCACTAACACTGGAGTTTTGGATAAAAAGTTTGGCACCAGCATAATTATCAAGTGCATCACTATCGGGGCTAATTACTCGGACCCGATCATAAGTAGTGGTTTCATCATTGATATTATCGACACTCCATTGAGCGTTGGCTTTGTCAGGATTAATGATTGCTAAAAGAGCAAATAAATTAATAAGTACAAAGAATTTTTTTGCAGTTAAATGTATCATAAATGTTGTTTTAAAATGTATAAAAAAATGTAAATATTTTGTACAAACGTTTGTAGACCCAAATATAAACTAGCAAGTAATGAGCATAATGGAAAGCAAAAGTTCATTTTTAGATTTTAGAGGTCATATGGTTTGTGTCTTATTTGTGTAAAATACTGACAATGTTGCTGTATTGTGTTGATAGTTTGTCTAGAAAGGATTAGCTTTATGTCTCCAAACTATAATGAAAATGCCCAAACAAGATTTACTATTTCAACTGATTAAAACATTATCGGTAGAGGAAAAAAGGCAGTTTGCTAAAATTGCCAAGACAAATAAAAATGCTACGATTTATGAAGCTTTGTTTAAAGCAATGGATAAGCAAGATGCTTACAATGAAGATAAACTAAAAAAGAAGTATTCAAGTTCAACATTTGTAAAGAATTTGTCAAATCGAAAAAATCAACTGACGGATAAATTACTAGATGTTTTGGTAGGAATGAATGTGGGAGAATGTATAGAGGCTAAAATTAAACATATCCTAAGTTATCTACCTATTTTATACCAAAGACATCAGTTTGAACTAATGTATAAAAAGATTAGAAAAGCCAAAAAAATAGCGAATGAATCGGAGCAGTTTTATCTGTTACTGGAATTGCTAGAATGGGAGAAAAAAATGGTTTGGAATGATACCAATGGGAAATATATGCAATGTGTGGAGGGACTTATTCAAGAGCAGGAATTGTGTTTGCAAAAACTCAATGAACAATTGGTGTATCGGAATTTGAGAAGGCGTTTGAGTATTCTTACTCGTAAAGAAGTGATGTTGGAGAAACAAAGTAACCTAGTAGCATTTGATGCTTTGATGGAAAATGAATTGCTTCAAGAAAACCAAGACTTTTTGTCTTTTGAGTCAGAAATGCACTACAACCACATTCAGATAGTGTACCACCGAATCAAACAAGATTTTGAACTATCAACAAGCTATGCTCAAAAATTACTTGATTTGTGCGAGGAACGAAAGGCAGAATACAAAGACAAATACCGACAAGCTTTGCATACCTATTTGACCACTTTTGATGCAGCAAAAAAGTTTGACACTTTCCCAGAAGTTTTGGAGAAACTGGAAATATTGGTCAAAGGCAAACGAAGTGAATTGTATGTATTGAATCACCTCAATTTCTACTGGTTGCGTTACTACATTGGCAAGCAAATGTGGAAGGAGGCATTGAGTGTGGCAAATAGGGTAGAGACCGCCTGGCAAGGTTTAAGTGACTATCTCAAAGAAGGGCGTTATTTGGCATACTGTTTTAATTTGATGATGTTGTATTGGATAGTTGGAGATTTGCCACAAACCCGAAACTGGCTCATTTGTATTCGTAATTTTTCCAAGGCAAAAAGCCGAAAAGACGATATTTTTCTGGCAAGTCGATTGTTTGAATTGATTGTTTGTTACGAAGCCATTGAACAAGGAGATAATGCCATTGATTTTGAAAAAGAAATTGATGCAACTCGAAAGACCTTAAAAAACAATCAGCAATACCAGGACTTTCATCGTATAGTGGTGCAACACTGTAGAGAACTGAATCGTTTGGTAGACCGCAAAGAGCAAAAAACAGTCATTGCCACTTTAGCAAAGCAATTAGAGGGCATTCAAAAGGAGCAACCCAATTTGCTTTGCTTGGAAGAAATATTGCTTTGGTGTTATAGTAAAGTGAAAGATGTAGCTATTCAAAAACTATATTAATTGATGAGGAGCTAGCATTTTTATGGTGCAACGTCATTGATACTAGGCTGCGTTTGTTCTGGTTAGCCAACGCTTGCTTCATTCTTTGTCTTCAATTCCATCCATCCGCTTCATCCTTTGCTTCTTTTTCTTATAAGTGCTTTCTATTTGCATTCTGCGCCTGTCCCATCCTAGTTTTTGAATGAGCAGTTTGATTTCTTCTTCTGCTTTGTAGGGCTTGCCGTTTTCCATATCCATACGTTTGTTAAATTTTACAGTATATGTTCTACTCAAATATAAGATGAACAAACTTTCGTCTATGTCCCCTTCTAGGTAAGCTAAGTATAGTGTTCCAAAATTTCTTTCTCTCGCAGTAAAATCAAAAATGTGGTGAATGATTGTGCAGGGGACATCTGCGGCAGTTTGACCGACTTCGGCTACTTTGGGATGACCAAACTTTGCCAAATAATGCTCTACCTTTTCTAAATTGTTAATATCTATCTCATACAGTTCTTTGTTGAAGGTGATGTATTCCTTTGATCGGGCTCCAAATTGTTCTAAAACTTTACTAGCTTGCCCTTGTCTTAGTCGTTGGTCTTCTTCAAATAATTTTTCCAAATATTGGCGGTGGTCTTCTATTGAATTGAGCAATGTTTGTTCTTGTTGAATGGGAGATGTTTCTACTGCTTGTTTTGGTGCATTTTGACACCCCCAAATGAACAACAAACTAAGACTTGTTACGATAAATATTTTTCTCATTTTATAAATCTTCTGCGTGAGGCATGCGTAAGGTGCGACTGCAAGGAGCAGCCCGCAGGGCCGAAGCGAATGCGGAGCCTGGAGAACGCCGACCCGCAGGGGCACGCCCAAATAAATTTAAATTACACAGTACTAACGCATTTTCATCTCTTGGTATTCGATGTCATTGACCGAATCATAGATGTGCAACATTTCAAAATCTTTGGTGCGGATAAAGGAATAAGCTCCCTCTTTTAGGTACACCTCTTTGGAAGTGTTTTCTTTGTGAAACTGCCAGTATTCGGTTTGTCCTTTCTCTTTGTATTGATGTTCTTTGCCGATGACGATGGGACCGTCTCCTTCAAATTTATCGGTTTCTATTTGTTGGAATTTTCGGATTTCTTCCATATCCAAGGGCAGTGGTTTTTTCAATTCTCGTCCATTGGACGGTTTGGCGATGGAGATGAGGTGTTTTGTTGATTTGTCGCCTCCTCGTTCGTAATATTGTTGGAAGTTGACAATTTTATAATTGATGCCTCTACCAAAAGTTTTGTAGACATTGGCACTTGGTTTCTTTTTGATTTTAGGGGAATTATTGGGCTCTTTATTGGCATTGCTTGTCTCGCCACAGCTGAGAAAACTCAATAAAATTAGCACATATAGACTTAGTTGAAATAAATGTTTCATTGAATAATTGTTTTGGTTTATCAAGGAACCTATTTTGATTGTATACTTAATAGCTAATTATTTTTAGAAAAAGAAAGGTGACACCTTTATCATTAATTAAATAGCCTTCAAGTATAAAAGAAATGTATCATTATTGCCCATCTGTTGCCGCTTCTTTCTCCAATACTTTTTCGGCTTCTTTGTCTCTGTTTTTTACGTATTTGTCCAACCACTTGTCTTGTTCCCACAAAACGTGTAGGACACTTTCCAAGGCTCGGTAGCCGTGGCTTTCTTTGGGCAACATCACCAAACGAACGGTTGCTCCCAATCCCTTTAAAGCATTGAAATAACGTTCACTCTGCATTGGGTAAGTGCCAGAATTGTTGTCGGCTTCTCCGTGAATCAAGAGCATAGGGCTTTGCATTTTGTCGGCATGCATAAAGGGCGACATCTCGTAGTAAATTTCTGGAGCAATCCAGTACGAACGTTCTTCACTTTGGAATCCAAAAGGTGTCAAAGTACGGTTATAGGCACCACTTCTCGCAATTCCTGCGGCAAACAAATCGGAATGTGACAGCAAATTGGCGACCATAAAAGCACCATAACTGTGCCCTGCAACGCCTACTCTGTCTCGGTCAATGTAGCCCATTTTATCCACCGCATCAATGGCAGCTTTGGCATTGGCAACCAGTTGAGACCTAAATGAATCATTGGGTTCTTCGTCTCCTTCTCCAACAATGGGAAAAGACGCATCGTCTAATACCACATAGCCTTTGGTTACCCAATAAATCATAGAGCCATAATAAGGATAGGTAAATTCGTTGGGATTTTGAGTGTTTTGTCCTGCACTTGATTGGTCTTTAAATTCGGTGGGGTAGGCCCACAAAACCATTGGCATTTTTTCTTTTTTCTTTTTATCGTATCCCAAAGGCAAGTAAAGGGTAGCCGACAAATCAACTCCATCGTCTCTTTTGTATTTGATGACTTCTTTTTCTATATTTTGAATACTCTTAAAGGGATTTTCAAAGTAGGTTAATTGAGACAATTGTTGGTCTTCAGTTGTTGCACTTAAATCTCTAAAATAATAATTGGGATATTCGGTTGGAGATTCAATACGTACCAATAATTTATTGTTTTTGGGATTATAGTCTCTCAAACTTTCTTTTTTGTCGGTATATGCCGATTGGTAAATACGGGTTTTTTCAGCAGTTTTTAAATTTAATTTATCCAAAAAAGGAAACTGCCCTTCTTCGGTGTATCCTGCGCCCAACAAAAAGACCTCATCATTTTCGATTGCCATTACATAACTGCCCATTTCGTTGCGCTTGGTCACAAAATTACCAGGGTCACTGTAACGGTCTTGGTAGTTGCGGTCTTCAAAAATAGTAGGTGTTTGGGTGTTGTCTGAAGGATTGAATAGATAACCTTTGGTGTTTCGAGTGTTCCACCAATAGTCATAAACAACCGCCATCTCATCATTTCCCCAATTCATTCCCCCATAGCGATTGGTGAGTTTGATTAAGCTTTTTCCTTCTCCATCAAATGGAGCGTCTAACTGAAAAACTTCGTCTCTGTATTCCACTTCATTTTTGGGGTCGCCACCATCTAGGGCTTCTACATAAATAATTGTAGCAGCTTTGTCTTTTCTCCACGAAAAACGTCTTTTGCCTTCTCGCACTGCCATAAATCCAACAGGCAAATCTTCAATTAAAGGGACTTCGATGAGGGTATTGACAGGCTTGGCATCTTTGGTATAAATGATGGTCTTATAGGGAAAGCGACGGTAAGGAACCAAATAGGAAAAAGGTTTTTCGACGGTGCTGACCAATACGTAATTGCCATCAGGCGAAAAACTTAGACTCCAGTACATTGCCATATCCAACCATTTTTCTTTTTTTCCATCAAGTGACACTTTGTAAATCTCGGATAAGCTCAATTGTTCAAAGTTGAATTCGTCGTTTTTGTTTTTGAGCAAATCTTGGTAGGTACGGTTTTGTGCTTTTTTGCCATCATTGACAGAAACGGTGGGGCCTGTGGGAATGGCGGCTTCGGTGTCGATCAAATCTTTGCGTGCTGAAGGCAACATTTTGACCAAGACCGACTCACTATCTTCAAACCAGTTGATGACATCGCCCAAGTTGGCGTTTAAGTTGGGTTCCGTCAGCCTTTGGAGGGAGGCTGTTTCCAAGTCAAATACCCAGAGTTCAACACCTGTAGCGGTGGTATTGGTCAAACAAATTTTGCGTTGGTCAGGTGACCAGTTGAAATTGGCTAGGCGAGCATTTTGGGGCAAGCCTTTGACTTGTACAATCTCATCGCTGTCCTTGTTGAGGTATTTTATTTTGACATTGTTGTAATAGGTTTTGCGGCTACTGATATTGGTTTTGGGGTCAATCCGTAGCCCTCCTAAACGCAATTCTTTTTCAGACAATTCTGCAATGGTCTTATAAGCATTTCGGTACAAGAATACCACATATTCTTTTTTGTCGTCTAGGAGTACAGAGGGGGCCAGTGGTACATCTACCAATTCAAGAATTTCTTGTGGAGGTTTTTGGTAACTGACATCTGCTTGTGCAGATAAATTGAGGGCGAATAAAATTAGTGCGATGGGAATGTAAATTTTCATGTTTGACAATATAGTGCAATTAGCAAATAAATATATGTCTTAACAAGGGATTTAACAAATTTTTTTGAGAGAGTGTTCATTATTTGATCTCGTAGGCTTCCAATTTGTTGGTATATCCAAAAAAGTCAACCGACTCAATCATTCCAATACCCTTGGCATACCAAGTTGTATCAGTTCCCAAACTGGTCCAATCTGATTCAATAACATCCCATCCACGGTGTACCCTTTGAACCGCAATCACCTCTTCATAATTAACTCCTAATACTTCTCGATTTAGGTCCGTACCAATAATCGACATGATGTATTCATTGGGATTGCCATTGTAGGAATATTCAAACACCCATTCAGTATTCAAGGAAGCATTCTTAACAAAGGGCCATTCATAGCCATTGCCCAAAATCCAGTGATCGCCCCCTTCAAAGCAAGTTTCATTGTCACAATAGACATTTCTATTTTCATCATAAAGGTCATTGGTGAGTACCTTGTATAGGCGACCATTGATGGTATCTACTTGCTCACTAACAGCAAAGGTCATATCAGCATCGACAAACAACGACTTATGTTGGTATCGCCACCAACTTCCTTCGGTGATGGGGTAATAACTTTCGCTTGGATCAATGGTTTGCATTGTGTCCTCCATATCATCCTCATTTTCCTCCTTACTACAAGCACCAATGAATAAGGCAAAAAACAACAACAACAAAAGAGATTTGTGTGTGTAGGTCATCG
>JAHDIA010000720.1 GCA_020631035.1 Chitinophagales bacterium
GTTGGGTCGTTGAACGTACAAATCGGTCCCCCCTCCCAGGCGTTTTTTGATGGCACCATTGCTACTGCTTTGTTGGGGTGGCTCTATTTGTGCCAAACGTTCTTTGATGCTAAGAAAGTACTCAGGCAAACAGTGGGTCCCTACTAAATCTTCCATACTAGCAGGCAAGCCTTTGGATTCGAGTGCTAAGAAAATGGCATTGGCTGCTCGTTCAATTGACTTGTATCCTGTACATCGACAGACATTGCCATCTATGCACTCAAGGATGTTTTCTTGGGTCAATGCTCGACCATTGAGCATTGCTCCTGACAAAGAGACGACAAAACCTGGTGTACAAAAACCACACTGTGTCCCGTTGCTTTCGACCATTGCTTGTTGGACGGGCGAGAGGTCTGCCATATTTAGCCCTTCGACAGTTACAAGGTGCTTGCCTTGTGCATTGGCAAGGGGCATAATACAAGAGGTCATTGATTGATATACTAGCTTATCGCCAATCAATTCGCCTACTAGAACGGTACAAGCACCACATTCGCCTTCTTTGCATACCAATTTCATTCCTTTGAGCTGTCTTTTTTTTCGGATAAAGTCTAGGACAGCCATTCCCGCATTTTCCTTGGTTTGGATGCGGGTGTCATTTAATATAAATTCTACCATAGAACATTTCTTTCTATTAACTCTGGTAGGTAGGTTTATGGGATAAATAAGTATTTGGAGAAACCTAAAATTACATATTTTCTACCAAAGCAAGAAGATAAAGGTATGGCATTATTTATTTTTTTACAAACTTTCCTGTTTGTATTTGTCCATTTTGGGTTTGTACTTTGTAATGATAAAGAGCAGAATTCCAAGAGCTAATCGGTATCTGTAATTGTGAAGTATGAATCTCTTTTTGCTCCCAGACCTTTTTACCGCTATAGTGAAATATTTCTATTTGCCAAGTTCCAGAATGGTTGTTTTCTACTAAAATCTGATTAACAGCAGGATTGGGAGAAAGTTGGACAAAGGATTTTGCAATAGAGGGAACCAACACACTATCAATGGTATCTTGATTGGTAGTGGTGTCTGGGGGGAGCGAAAATTGGATGATTTGGCTTTTGAATACATTTTCTTCCCCTGCTAAAAAGAACAATTTTTCATCTGTATCCGATATATAAAAGGAACGGGTAATAAAAGTAACACTATCTGGCTTATCTATTAAATACTCCCATTCCAAAACTCCTTCTGAATTGAGTTTTTGTATAAAGTGCTTCTCTCCTTTGATCCCATTAAGATAAACATTATTTTGGGAATCTACTGTTAAAAACTTATCTGGACAAATGCCTTCTAATTCACATAAGGAAGAACCTGTAATATGATTTTTCTCAAAAAATGTCCAGTTATAGTCTAGTTCCCATTTTAATCCTCCCTGCGCATCCAATCTCAATAATTTGAGTAAATCCAGACTGTCTGTTTTAATTAAGCCTACGACCAATAACCCATCATCACTCATTGACTTAGCATCAATTGCAATATCTTCAAAATTTCCTAGACTATTATACCAATACAACCATTCTTCCTCACCTGTTTCTCCATTTAATTTTTTGACATAAATATTGTCATCTTCCACAACGGAGTCCATATAATTAATTTGATAGGCAGTTCCTGTTATGAATAAATCATCATTGCCATTCACTTTTAAGTTAGTGATGGACTCGGAAGAAAATTCTACTTCACTTTGAATGTAATCCCATTTATGTATCCATAAACTATCGCCTTCACTACTGTATTTGATAACTCCTAATTCTTCTTCAAAACTTGGAAAATAGTATTGTCTTAACCCCATAAAAACGGCTTCCTCACTATCTAGTATAATGGGACCTCTGACTGACATTTCATCTCTTTCACCAAGAAAAGGATTGGCCCAATTCATTTCGCCTTCAGAATTAAAAGAAGATATAAATAATCCATTGTCAAAATCTCCTTGAATATAAGAAGTCCCTGATGCTCCCATTTCGTAATCTCGGATAGCACTATAAACAGGAATTTCGTCATTGAATTTCACCCATTCTCTATTTCCTTCTTCGTCAAAACGAATAAATATGAATTTACAAGGAGGTACACCTGAACAGGGCGTAACAAAAAGAGTTGATTTATTAGGTAATGTAGCCAGATGATAACCAAAGCTAAAATCTAGTGTATCTTGTAATTTAATAGAGTCTTCTCCAAATAGATTCCCTTCAGTATCTAACCACTTAAAACCTATTCCATCTATTATAGAACCAGTAATTAACAAAGTATCTCCTAGTTGCAATATTCTATCAGCACTACCTGATTGCTTTATTCTCCAATCCTCAACAAGTTGAGCATTCAATAGAGAATAAATTAAAAATAGGTTTCCAACAATTAAAAGAAACTTAAAGCTTATAAATCTCAACATGATAATCTACTATTTTACCTCGGAATAAAGTATTGACACGGTCAAATACTTTATTGGGTTCTAATGAAACGAATCTTGTTTGGGAGTTATGTCTACTTATACAATGCAACAAATTCTAAAATGCAAGTTTTGTCGCTTTGAAACGAAGGACTTAAAGGTGCGATAATATGCCCGATAGAAATGGTATGAGCTGCTGTTATAAGTTTGATGAAGCAGGAAGTAGTGATGGCTGACAAAGGAAGACAAGCTACGACCTTGCTGAACAACTTAGAACAGTAGTGAGTACAAATGGATAGCGGGGGCTAGACTTCGGCAATGGGTGTGGCGTTCCATTCTAAATTTAATTAAATAGTTTTTTCAGTCAATCAATCATGAGAAAGGTGACACCTTTAAAAATTTTCATTTTAATAATCCCTCTTAAAGAAAGGTGTTACCTTTAAATTTCCCACTTCAACAATCTCTCTCGTAGAGAAAGGTGACACCTTTAAGTTTTTCATTTTAATAAATATTTTTTTTCACACTATCAAATCTGTGGCGATTTTGGCGGAGAGTAGGCAAAGGGGAATGCCACCGCCTGGGTGTACGCTGCCACCACAGAAATAGAGGTTTTTGATTTGGGAAGAAAAATTGGCGTGGCGGAAAAATGCTGCCATTTTGTTGTTGGAGGCATTGCCGTAAAGTGCGCCCAAATAGGAGGAGGTTCGAGACTCAATGCTGCGTGGGTCGAGTATGTCTTCGCATTGAATGAGGTCGGCAATATTGGTGTTTAGGTTGCGGCTGAGTTTGTCCAAAATATTTTGTCGGCTTTCTTTGATTATTTGGTCCCAATCTTGCCCTGTATTGTTGGGG
>JAHDIA010000013.1 GCA_020631035.1 Chitinophagales bacterium
TTGCAGAAACATACATCAAAACATTGACACATTTTGAGGAAGAACGTTATGCAAAATTGAAAGATTTGACACAAAAAAATGAGGAATTTAAAAACTTTAATTACTCTGTAGCCCATGATTTGAAATCACCTTTGCGCAGCATCTCAAGTTTTGCCAGTTTACTGTTTAGAAATACAGATGAGAATAAAAAAGAAGAAAGTCAATTTTACAATGAATACATTACAAGAGGAACCCAACGAATGAGTCGTTTATTAGACGACTTGATGGTTTTTATAGAGACAACTGACAAAAAAGACTTAGAGGAGATGGTGGACCTCAATTTATCATTGAGGTATGCAGAAGAAAATCTAAATGGGGAAATTGTAGAAAAAAATGCTCTAATTTGTAAGGCTTCTCTACCAATGATAAAAGCAACCCAAAGTCATTGTGTGATGCTATTTCAAAACTTTCTGGGAAATGCCATAAAGTTTGTCGAAAAAGGGAAAAGACCCCGCATTAGTGTAGATACCCAAAAAGCAAAAGAGGGCATTTACATAGTGATAAAAGACAATGGAATTGGCATTACAAAAGAAGATCAAGAAATTATATTTGAAACCTTCAAAAGGCTCGATAGTAAAAACGAATATGAAGGTTCTGGCCTGGGCTTGTCACTGTGCAAAAAGATTGTTACATTTTGGGATGGACACATCGAAATCGAATCTGAATTGCATAAAGGAACCATATTCAAAGTTTTTATCCCTAAATCTGCAGTTGTGCGCTACGATGATTTTAATTCAAAGAAGGATCTTCGGGGAAATTTGACATTACCTTAAATTTGCCACCCATATCTTTTAAAACAGTACGCCACAATTTTTGATCGTCTTCTTCAAAAAAGTTGTGTGTTTCTCCATCGGCAATGATCCACGAATTTTTAGAAACTTCAGTATCCAATTGTCCTGGGCCCCAACCAGAATATCCAATAAAAAAGCGAATACTCTGTGAATCCAACTGTTTGGTACTCACCAAAAATTTCAAACGCTCAAAATCGCCTCCCCAATAAACACTTTCGTTTACCTTTTGGCACTCATCAAATAAGTCGGGGCGAGTATGAATAAAATGAAGCGTATTTTGTTCTACAGGTCCACCAAAATAAACAGGAACATCTAAGGTGCCCAAATCAGGCATAATCTCTTCTAAGCGGTACTCTAGTTGCTTGTTTAGTACCAAACCAAATGTTCCATTGGTATTGTGTTCGCACAATAATATAACGGTACGTTTAAAGTTGACATCCCCCATAAATGGTTCTGATATGAGCAAACGTCCTGTGGATGGAGTATTGTAGTTCAAAATATATGTTTGTTTATTATCCGATCTAAAAATATTAATTTAACGTCTTGAATTGACCAACTCAACACCTATCAATTGATCATAACGAGCATTGAAGGGACGGTGGTAAATCAAAATTAAATAATTGTTTTCAGTTTCCCAATAACTACCTTCTAGCTCAGTGTCATTTATTTTTTGACCATTGTCTTCCCAAACAACATACTGATAATTGTATACGCCTTGTTTGAGATAAATATTGGCTTCATAGGCTTTTTCTTCATAGTTGTACTGCATCTGAAATTGCTCTTGAGGTGTCCAATTGCAAAATGCGCCAAATACATATACATTCCCATTGGAAATGGTTTCTTCTTTTTTTAGCTTAAAATGAACCCAAGCATAATCTGCATCGACTCTGGTAAATCCGCCAAAACGACCAATCAGAAACTGTCCATTCATATCCTTCCAAAAACTGTACCGTTCTGTATGTCGTTTCTCATCTATATGTACTTGTACATGATTGACACTATCTTCGACCCATATTTTGGAAACCCGTTCTGTCGCAAAATCCAAATCTCTAAATCCAAAAAAACGAAACTCTTTCCCTGCCTTAAACAAAGACTGGTCACTGTAATCATATACTAATTCGTTTCTACGGATAAATTGGGGTTTGAGGTTCATAATCGCATTGTCCCAACGACCATTTTGTAAAACCATTACCTTTAAATCCAACATCGGATTCAAGATAGAAGTTCCCCCATGATGGATGGTAAAACTCAAACGTTGATGGGTCCGCAAATAACGGGTAATATTGGGACGCATTACATTGGAAGTAACATTGATGTTGTTGTCGAACACCATAAAACGCCTACTCAAGACCACATTCTCAGGATCGCTTCCTTCATATACGACCAACAAATAATTGCCCGTTTTGGTCAACTGCATTCGGTTGTTGGGAATATACAAACGATACTGAGTGTACGATTGTAAAGTGTTAAACGAAAATCGGTAATCATCTATACTGTCTTCTGTAAATCCATCCACATAATCAAAAGAAGATAAGTCCGACAAAGTCCAATCTGAATTACAATGATAGATGGTATAGGAATAATTTTTATAGTCTCCCCCCAAATCATCAAAGGTCAATTCCAACTGTATGTTTTCATTGATGTTCAAAATTGGATAGCCCAAAGGCGTATTGCGAGGATGAAACAAAATGGTGTTAATATTTGCTTGATACACCTTGTCTTTGTACTCAAACTCATTGGGTGAGTAATAATCCTCAAAAACAGTCTCTTGTTCTGTGGTATCGTCACTATTACTCGCCTCCTTTAATGCTGTACACGAGGTACAACAAAGCAAGGCAATTGGCAATAGCCAACAATATTTTAACAGCATCGAAATCATCTTCTACAATCTAAATGTTCTCTCAGTAATCGGGAAATTGTTTTTTTATCATTACTCAAAATAAAACATTATTTTTACGACTCAAAATATAGTGTGGGATACATACATATAATTGTGAATTAGCTGTCCAGTTTTTCCAATTCATAATTTGTATTCTCTTGAACTTGCCGAAGGGTGGGGCAGCGTCCCTCTTTCATGGCTGCGGGTGTACTGCTTAGCCAACGCATATTTTGGGCTGCGTACAAGGGCGTATCCATCCGCTCATCCGACGCACAATCAAATTATGAATTGTGAGTTATAAATTGTGAATTAGCGGTTTAGTTGCCTATTTATAACTCCTCATTTACAATTCACAATTTTTTAATTAGACTTGTTCGGCGGGTCAGATTGGAGTGAACGTCGAATCGTCGAACCGCCGATAGAAGCGGTTGCCATGCAAAAGCGAATAGCGGGGAGACTCGACCGTTTGAAAAACCAAGGTTCCGTACAAATAAAACAATCAACGTGAATTTTAACAACAAAACTTTTTCATTACTAGAAAATTCCGAAAACGGCAAGGTCAATTCCGACACCATTTTTGCGTTCAAACAAGAGGGCGATTTGGTGACTGCTGATTATTACGGAGGCAGCATCCAATACGGTAAAATCATCGCCAAATTGCGAGCCAAGGACCAACAAATGGATATGCTCTACCAATGCTTGACAGTCGATGGAGAACTCAAGGCAGGCAAAGCATTGGGACACATCAGCCTCAATGACGAAGGCAAAATCCAACTCAAACTCGATTGGGAATGGCTAGGAGATAAAAAAGACCAAGGTACTTCTGAATACATTGAAAATTAACCAATGAAAACAATCGAAAGTAAAATAATAGGGACACTCACACAACATCCACAATATCCAGATTGGTGGGGCAAGGAATCAGTAAAAATTCCTTTTTTTGAAGACACAAACTTGTCCATTGTTTTTATGAATTTTGAGCCAGACAAAGATCCCAATTACCTCAAAGAAGCGGACGAGACACTGCAAAATTTTCTAGCAAAAGGCGACGCTGACCGACTCGAAATTTCGCACTTGGTCTATCAAAATTGCCAAGATTTTATAGAAGCTGTAGGCAAAGAAGATTTTGAAGAAGACCTACTCAATATTCAAGAACCAAATGAGATTTGGCAGTTTGTTAGCCCAAACCGTATCTATTTATACCGCCAAGCCCAAAATGACATCTACTTAGAAATATCTTGCGCTTGTGATTGGGAAGAGGAACATGGTTTGGTTTTGGTTTTTCAACAAGGTAAACAAATCACCAGAGTAGACGCCCACGGCTGAAAAAAACAAAATATGATTCCATTTAAAATAAACATATCTGATGCCCTACGCACTAAATGCCCCAATCTACGATTGGGCTGTGTACTAGCAGATGTCAAAATACAAAGCGAAAACGAACAATTGTGGGAGCGCATCAATGGCAAAACAGCCGAGCTGGCACAAGCAATTCCCCTAGAAGAAATCAGTCAATTGCCCAATATTTACCACACCAGAGAAGCCTACAAAGCATTGGGCAAAAAACCAGGACGCTACCGTTCCTCAGCCGAAGCAATGTTGCGCCGCATTGTACCAGGCAAAGGATTGTACAAAATCAACAATGCTGTAGATTTACTCAACTTGGTTTCCATTACCACCCAATATTCCATCGGAGGCTACGATGCCAACAAGATTCAAGGAGACATTCTATTTGACATTGGACAGGAAGGCGAACCCTACAATGCCATTGGTCGGGGAGACCTCAACATCGCCAATCTCCCCACCTTCCGAGACGAACACAGCGCATTTGGCAGTCCCACCAGCGACTCTGTCAGAACCAGTGTCACCGACCAGACCCCAAAATTTCTAATGCTCATCATAGACTTCGGTCAAACCGACCAAATCGAAACCGCCCTACAATTGAGTGAGGAATTGTTGAAGAAGTTTGGTCATTCAGAGGAAGTATTACAGTCGATAGTTTCTGGTCAATGAATTGATTGGTTGATAGTCGATAGCTCTTAGTATAGAGCTAGTGAGTTGAAAATTGCAAGAATTAACAATGGACCAAAAGATTGCCCGTAGGGCAAAAATTTGTACACATCCCATTAAAAACTATGGACCATCGACTATGGACTGAAAGACTGCCCGAAGGGCAAAAAAACTACCACCTCACCAAAGCACTCGCCCAAGTAAAGCCACTACCAAAAGCAGCCAAACAAACCAAATCGCCCTCTTTCACCTTACCTTCTTGCCAAGCCTCACTCAATGCCAAAGGAATAGAAGCCGCAGTCGTATTGCCATACTTTTGGATGTTGTTAAATACCTTATCTTGTGGCAACTGCATTTTTGCTTGGACAAACTGAGAAATCCTTAAATTCGCCTGATGTGGAATGAGCAAATCAATGTCAGTTGGAGCCATATTGTTGGCATTCAAAGCCTCGTGGATGACCTCTTTAAAACGAACCACAGCATGTTTGAAAACCGTACTACCATTCATTTTTGGGAAAATGTGTTCAGGATCAGAAACATAGTCTGTTTCAAAAACAGGAGTTGTCATATTGCCTGGACCCATTGTACACAATTCCTCAGCGTATTTGCCTTGCGAATGTAGGTGAGTAGACAAGATACCAGCATCACTATCTTTATCGGTAGCACTTACAACAACCGCACCTGCACCATCTCCAAAAATGACAGAAACAGAGCGGCCTCTTGTACTTTTATCCAAACGGTGACTGTGGACTTCGCTCCCAATCACCAAAACATTTTTGTACATACCAGTCTTGACAAATTGATCGGCAATAGACAAAGAATAGATAAAACCCGAACACTGATTGCGAACATCCAATGCGCCTATTGTATCAATACCCAATGCTTCTTGAACCTTTACCCCAGGACCAGGAAAATAATAATCGGGACTCAAAGTTGCCAAAATGATAAAATCAATATCAGACAATTCCAAACCAGCATTGGCAACGGCTTTTCTAGCGGCCTCAGCCCCCATACTCGCCACTGTATCTTTGCCATAAGTAAACCAACGGCGTTCTTTTATACCTGTCCGTTCCTGTATCCACTCATCAGTTGTATCCATTATTTTTGCTAGGTCATTATTGGTAACCACATTTTCAGGCACATAATGACCCACACCACTTATTTTCGATTTTGCAAGCATATTCAATGTTTTTGTGTTTAGTGTATTGCTCAATAAGTTGGGTTATTCACTCATTTTGCAAACCACAAATATACATTTTCGCATCCAAAATGAGGAAACACCGTCCTTTAAATGTGAAACACAGTATACAAAACTTGGTTTGATTCTTGTTTTACAATAAAGTCTATTAAATTAGTGAGCTAATAGTACATTCATTTAGACTTAACAGAAACCAAAACACACAATGGATATTACAGGCATTCTTAGAGGCATCATTGGAATTGTAGGACTCATAGGCATTGCAGTCCTATTTAGCAACAACAGAGGCAAAATAGATTGGGCACTTGTCATCAAAGGTTTGCTCTTTCAAATCATATTGGCAGTTGTGATACTCAAGGTGCCTTTTGTTTATGAGGTTTTCAAAATAATTGCCGATTTCTTCGTCAAGATACTCGACTTTACCGAAGCGGGAGCCAACTTTGTATTTGGTGACTGGCCTGCCGATGCCTGGATTCAAGATACCGACTTTAGCCAAAATCCGCCTGCTCAAGTCCCATACAAGTTAGGTTATATGTTTGCCTTCAAAGTTTTGCCAACCATTGTTTTTTATGCAGCACTTTCTTCTGTCCTCTACTATCTAGGCATCCTTCAAAAAATCATCTTTGTATTTGCTTGGGTAATGAGTAAAATAATGCGTTTGTCAGGTGCCGAAAGCATCGCTGCTGCTGCCAATGTTTTTATTGGACAAACTGAGGCACCACTCATCATTCGCCCCTATCTTGATAAAATGACCAAGTCAGAAATTATGTGTTTGATGACGGGCGGAATGGCAACCATTGCTGGAAGTGTTTTTGCAGCCTTTGTGGGTTTTCTCGGAGGTTCCGACCCCGAAATGCAACGCTTTTATGCGACCCACCTATTAACAGCCTCTATAGTATCAGCACCTGCTGCAATTGTAGCCGCCAAAATTTTGTTTCCCGAAAATGACCCTGATAATGTCAACCGAAGCCTTGAGGTACCCAAAGAACAAATAGGAGTCAATGTGCTAGATGCCATTTCAAAAGGAACCACTGATGGCCTCAAACTAGCCGTCAATGTAGCTGCTATGCTGTTGGTCTTTATTGCTTTTGTGGCAATGTTCAACTATGCTTTATCTGTTATTGGTTCTTGGACTGGACTCAACGAAACCATTGTCAGTTCTACAGGAGGACGATTTACAGGGCTCAGTTTAGAATATGTACTAGGACTCCTTTTTGCTCCTATCGCTTGGTTATTAGGGACCCCAACCCAAGACCTATTACTAATGGGACAATTACTAGGCAAAAAAACAGTCGTCAACGAATTTGTCGCCTATATTGATCTGGGAGCCATCAAAGACAATCCCAAATTGGCCTTCTCTGAGAAATCCATTTTGATTGCGACCTATGCCCTTTGTGGGTTTTCCAATTTTTCGTCTATTGGAATTCAAATTGGCGGCATTGGTGCCATCGCTCCAAGTCAAAGAGCTACACTTGCTAGTCTAGGAATAAAATCATTAATAGGCGGAACCATTGCTTGTTTCCTAACAGCAACCATTGCAGGCATTTTAGCATAAACTTGAATGTGGAGTTACGAATATAACAGAAAATGCTAAGCTATTCTAAACTCGTAATTCTACACTCTAAATTCAAATTACGGAACGTTTGAGTCTTTCAAACGATGGCGACTCCCTGCTGTCCATTTGTACTCACTACTGCTCTAAGCTGTTCAGCAAGGTCGTCGTTTGTCTGCTTTTGAGCAGCCTTCACTACTTCCTGCTTCACTAGCTTATAGCAGTAGCTCATATCATTGCCATCAGGCGTATTTTAGCTCATTTTTTTCTTCGTTTGTACTTCTTCTATTCTAAAAAAGCCATTTCGTAGCTTTAAGCATTTTACTTAAAGTAAAAAACAAGCAAGTTTGCAACTTGCAAGGCTTATCATCATTAGTATTGAATGTAATCATTTGACAAGTTTAGGGGCAAATGGTAATTATGTGATGAAGCAATAATGCAAAAAAACAATTTTCTGTTTACTCAATATCTCCAATTATCGCCTATAACTAACACAAAGCAGACATTTTATATTAATTTTTTGTTACTTAATGGACATGCATTAGAATAAGCTGTACTTTTGCATCTTTATTCCATCCTCAAAATACCTGTGAATGAGGCTTCTTGATAAAAGTTATATACAAAATTACATTAATAGGAACGCATCCTCTACGATTCAAAACCGTGGCAAAAGTATTTATAAGGGCAACCGCTGGCAATTGGTGAGTTTTAATAAAGACAAAGCTACTGCTACTTTTAAGGTGGAAGGGACTGGTTATCAAGAATATCAGCTTAGTTTGAGAAATATTTTTTCGGATAAAATTTCAGGTAATTGTACTTGTCCTTATGATTGGGGACCAATGTGTAAGCACGAAGTGGCGGTTTTGATGGCATTAGAGGAGACAATGGATGAAAATCTCGAAGAGGCAGAAGCAGAAGCCTTGGAGCTAGAAGCTTCAAAAGCAGAAGTAGTAGAAGACATAGAATGGGAGGAGCCAAGTAGTGCAGGTGGACAGCCAGGAGACAATATCACAAGGGTCAAATTGGGTAAAATTTCGCATTTGATCAATTATGCCAATACATCTGGCAAGATGGTCAATAAAGCAGAAACCTACCTCAAATTTGGTTATATCGAAAAGTTGGTGGTTGATGGCACCAAGGCTTGGGTAGAGGTGTATGATGGAGTAAATTGGTTCAAAGTTTCTATTGCAAGGGTCAATAACAATGAGTTGGAGGCAGTTTGTAGCTGTCCCAACAGACAATACAAATTGTGTGAACACAAGGTAGCAGGGCTCTTGTATATCCGCAAATTAAAAGGGGAATACTTATTTGAACAACTAAAAGACTATTCGGTCGAAAAACAGAGTTTGTTGGAAGCCTATGGTTTTAGTTTGGAAGATAAGTGGACAGATAAGTTTCGATTCAACTTTAAAAATGGAAACCTACAACTGGAAGTATTGGACAAATCGCTCAAAAAATTGAGCAAAGCTTCAGAGTGGAAATCCGTTATTCGCAAAATCAACAAGCACAAAACGCCCGATAAACTGTTGAGACAAACAGGGGAGGAAACCGAATGGCAGACAGACTGGGAATTGGGCTATGGTATTTATTTTACCAAAGAAAAAGAACTGCCCGATGTACGCATTGTTCGATTGATTGGTAAGACGAATTTAGATGGCAACCGTTTTAAGTCTAATCTAAAAGATGTAAGTGAAGTGGAGGTGGAAATGTTGCCTCCAATGGAAGATGATTCAGTTGAAATCAATCATTTACTGAAAAAAGTCAGCAAGCACAATTTGGCAAATTATCTAGGACGTAGTCAATCTTCTTCTTTGTACTTTTATGGTTTTTCAGATGAAGAGTTTTTTACTGCTCAAAATTACCTTTGGAACAACTTTAACAAACTATTGCCACTCCTAGAGGAGAAAATTGTAGGAGAATTGGTGCCCAATAGAGCCATCAAGACAAGCAATTTTACCCAATATGAAGTTGCCAAAGATAAGGTGACTATGGTATTTGAATTGAGGGAAGCGGATGGTTTTCTTGCTTTAGAGGGCTTTTTGTCCATCAATGGTGAACAGTACTTATTAGATGAGTTGGAACGAAAAAGCTTTTTGTTTGTAAGTCGAGATGCACGTTTGCACTTGTTGGACAGCATTGATACAGCCATATTGTATGAAAACTTTTTGTCAAAAAAAGGATACCGCATCCATAAGAATACTTTCTTAGATTTTTACCAAGAATTGTTACTACCCTTGATGGAACATTATGAAGTAACAATGGATGTTGACATCGAAATTGAGCAAAAAACATTAGAAGGTAGCAAACGAATTTATATAGAAGAAGCAGAAGACTTTCTGGTTTTTAGACCCAAGATTGCTTATGGAGATGTAGAGGTTAACTTACATGGAAACGAAAAAATCATCATTCAAGGTAAAAGCCAAGGAAAGTACATTGAGGTCGTTCGTTCTTTTACATTGGAGAAGGAATTTAAAGAAGTCATAGAATCTTTTCACCATTTGTTTCCAGATCAAGGGGTACAAGGTTTTTATGCACTCAACATCAAAGAGGTATTAAAAGATGGGTGGTTCTTTAAAGTGTTTGAAAACTTTAAGGAGCAAGGTATAGAGGTGTTTGGTTATGACAAGCTCAAGCGTTTTAAATACAATCCAAATCGTCCCGACTTTAACCTGGTTGCTTCATCTGGTATTGATTGGTTTGATGTAAAGATGGAGGTAACTTTTGGAGATTTAAAGGTGGATCTCAAAACGATCCAACAAGCCATTATGCGCAACGAAAACTTCATTCGCTTGGGAGATGGTTCTTTGGGTTTATTGCCTGAAGAATGGCTCAAAAAGAACGAATTGTTGTTTAAAATGAGTGAGGTCAAAAAAGACAGTTTACAGATCTCCAAATTGCATTTTTCTTTGGTTGATATTTTGTTTGAGCAACTGGACGATACAGAGATATTAAAAGAAATAGAAACTAAAAAACGAAAACTACTCAACTTTGACCAAATAAATGCTTACGACAAACCCGAGGAAGTATTGGCAGATTTGAGAGACTATCAGTTGAGTGGATACAATTGGATGTGTTTCTTAGATGAATTTGGTTGGGGAGGATGCTTGGCAGATGATATGGGGTTGGGTAAAACAGTACAAGTATTGACTTTCTTACAAAGTAGGGCCAATCTCAATCCTAAACAAACGAATTTAATTATTTTGCCTACCTCGCTTATTTTTAACTGGCAAGATGAAATTCGTAAGTTTTGTCCAGAGTTAAGTTATATGGTACACAGAGGTTCGGACAGAGCAAGAAATACCGATGGTTTTGCGGAGTATCATCTCATTTTAACGACTTATGGCATTTTGGTCAGAGACATTGAAATGTTGCAAGATTACAATTTTAATTACATTGTATTGGACGAATCACAGGCCATCAAGAACCCAAACTCTAAGCGATACAAAGCGGTTCGCTTGCTCAAAGCCCACAATCGTTTGGTATTGACAGGAACCCCCATCGAAAACAATACCTTTGATTTGTTTGCACAAATGAACTTTCTCAATCCAGGTTTGCTAGGAAGCATGCGCTTTTTTAAGGAGGAATTTTCCAAGCCGATTGATAAGGAGGGGGATAAAGAAAAGGTGGTGCAACTCAAAAAGATGGTGTATCCTTTTTTGCTTAGAAGGACCAAGGAACAAGTGGCAACCGAATTACCTGAAAAAACAGAATCTATATTGTTCTGTGAAATGACACCCAAGCAACGTAAAATTTACGATACTTACAAAATCAACTACAGAGAACGCATCATCGAAAAGATGAATTCTGAAGGTTTGCACAAAGCGAGGTTCTTTGTATTGGAAGGTTTGCTTAAATTGCGCCAAATTTGCGATTCGCCTGCCTTGCTCAACAATACAGAGGAAGTATTTGAGAATGATTCCATCAAAATAGAAACCCTGACTGAGCACATCATGGAAAAAACAGGAGAACACAAAATCTTGGTGTTCTCTCAATTTGTCAAAATGTTGGGCTTGATTAGAACCAAAATGGACGAGAAGGGCGTGGTCTATGAATACCTAGATGGGTCAACCAAGACCAAAGACCGAGAAAAAGGTGTCAAGCGTTTTCAAAACGATGAAAACTGTCGGGTTTTCCTCATCAGTCTCAAAGCGGGTGGGGTAGGACTCAACTTGACCGAGGCAGACTATGTCTATTTAGTAGATCCTTGGTGGAATCCAGCCGTAGAGGCGCAAGCCATTGACCGTACCCATAGAATTGGGCAAACCAAAAAGGTCTTTTCCTACAAAATGATTTGTAAGGAAAGTATCGAAGAAAAAGTACTCAAGCTTCAAGATAAGAAAAAGGCATTGGTAACCGATTTGATCAGTGCCGAAAGCAGCTTCTTCAAATCTTTAGGAAAAGAGGACATAGAAGAGCTATTCCGCTAGAATATTTGCAAAATACACTAGAAAAGGCACCTTTTTTGCATTGACTTATTTTTTTCAGTAACAAAATAAGCAAGGAAGCGTATAAATAGGTGTGCCAAGTTAATAAGATATTTCACTTAGAAAAATCCTTTCCAGTCTTATTAATCATTAAAAAATAAATTTAGTCAACTGTAAATTTACTGCCTTTGTGGCTGTAAAGAATATGACTTAATTGTTGTTCCGACAAGTAAATCTTTGTATTTGTTTAGACGAAAAACAACAATTTTGAACAAGATAGTTATATGAAGAACATTTATATTTTGCTCGCTGGTTTCCTAACACCAGCGAGTAATTTCCCCCAAATTTAACCCTCATTTATAAAAAACCACCCTCTTAAAGTTTCCCTCTCAAATAACACTAAAAATTACTTTATCATTTTGATTCTATATTGAATCAAGTCCACCAAAATTAATTGGAAATAGAATATGTGTATCATCTTGTTGTATACTGCTCTTGGGAATGAAGAACACGCAGAAGTTGAACTTAAAGATTTAAAAATCAACGAGGATCTCTTCGCTTTTGAGTCATTCAACTCTGAAATTCAAGGAAGCTATTTAGATAGTATCGCAGAATTGGCTCCAGATGCTGAATTAATTTATAAATCTTACCAAGAAGGTTTAGAGGCCGCCCGTAAAGGAGAATGGGAAGTGGCACTCAAACATCTGTCTTTAGCTTTAAAAGATTTAGGACGTCAGTCAGATTGGTATGTGAAAATATTGTGTACCATTGGAAATGTGCATTTGATTTGCAAAGAGAATAGCAAGGCCATTGGATGTTTTTTAAAGGCTTTGGAAAGTTCTCAAAGAGATGAGGAGTTGGCACGAATTTATGACTGTCTCGCAAAAGTTTACCACAATTTGTCTGAGTATGGTAAAGCACTCAAGTATTACCAAAAAGCACAATGGTTCAATGACAATATCACCAAAGATGAAAATCTTGCTGCCATTATTTCTGTTCATTTGGGTGGCTTTCATTTAGACCTGTTTCAGTTAGATAAAGCCGAGCAGTATTTCCATAAGGCAATTGCCATTTATGAGAAAAAACAATCTTTAAGAGAATTGAGTTTTTGTTATTCTTTGTTGTCTGATTGTTTGCAAGGACGTAGAATGTTTGCCGATGCACTCTTGAAATTGAACAAGGCATTGGACATTGCGCATACCCACGGATACAATAGACTGGCCTCTGAAATTTTGTTGAAAATGGGAATGGTCTACATCAACTCTGGAGACCGTTATAAGGGGATGCTCTTTTTAGACGAAGCTTTTTATCAGTCTGAGTTGGTGGGGAACGAATTGATTTCTGGATTGATTTTAAATTTAATGGGGCAGTTCTCTACCAAGGACAATGACGCCGATGCTGCTATTGAGTATTTGTTGAGATCGGTAGAAAAGTTTGATACCAAAGGTAGAGAAGATCGTTTAGAAGCTACCTACGAAATTCTTGTCAATATGTACGAAAATCGTGGGGATTACAAAAAGGCATTGAGCTATAGCAAAAAAGCAAATAAACTCCGTTTTCAGTTTTGTAGAAAAGCAAAAGAGAAAAGACGTTTGTGTTTGGAAATGATTAAAAAAGAAAAATTATTTTTAAATGAGCGTGAAATAAAACTAATCAAAAAAAGAAACGAACTGCAAAGATATATAGCGGAGAAAGACCAACATATTCAGGATTTAAACAGACAATTGGCGAGTTCCAATGAAGAGTTTAGGAGTTTGTCTTATGCTGCAGCCCACGACCTCAAAGAACCACTTAGAACCATTGGAAGCTTTTCGCAACTATTGTCTCGCAAAATTGAAGATACAGTAGAATTGGATCAAGAAGGCAGAGAGTATTTTGATTTTATTCAGGAGGGCATCAACCGTATGGACAATCTGTTAAAGGACTTAACCGAATATTCATCTCTTAAAGTGCCTGCCGAAGTAGTAGAAAAAGTAGATTTGAATCAAGCATTGGTCAATTCATTGTACAATTTGGACAAAGAGATTAGACAAAGCGGTAGTATGATTACGGCAGACCGAATGCCTGTTATCACCAGCAGTTATCCAAAAATGGTACAATTGTTTCAACAATTGATAGACAACTCTATTAAGTATTCGGGAGACGAATCGCCTGTGATCAAAATAAAAGTGGAAGAGAATGTAAATGAGTATACCTTTACTGTAAAAGACAAAGGGATGGGCATCGAAAGAAGTATGCAAAAAAAGGCTTTTCAAATGTTCCAAAAATTACACAACATAGGACAGTGCAAAGTAAAAGGATCTGGTATTGGCTTGAGTATGTGTAAAAAAATCATTACCCAATTGGGTGGTAAAATATGGCTCAATTCCAATCTTGGCGAAGGATGTACCGTTTTCTTTACCATTCCCAAAATTGTCAAATAACAAAGATAATTTTATACACTAACTGCCTAACCAAAACCCTGTCGAAAGGCTTCCCCCCGCCTAGGTTTTGGGGTTTCAACAAATTAGTAAGAGGTGACATCTTTTTAGAAGGTGTCACCTTTTTGTTATGGAATCAATGTTTCTAAAAACGATTGTTGCGAAGGCGACTGAACATTCTAATATAGCCCCGATAGTAGCGCTTACCTTGTAAAAGCGGATAGCGGGTAAATCAGTAGCGACGAAGCCCTAAACACTTGCTCCCAAAAAATAATTGAAAAATCACTTTACCTCAATCAATATTTTTTCTCCACTCGAATTAAAGAAGGTCTGAATATATCAAAGTTTTGGTGTAAAATTGCTAACTTGCATACACAAGTACGTATAAGTACGTATTATTAAGACAAAAAAAATCATATGAAATATCGTCCTATAGATGTGAGGCTCTTCATTCAAAATCGACAAAAATTTGTTGAGAAGATGCAAGCCAATTCCATCGCCATTTTTAATTCCAATGATGAAATGCCTAGAAGTGCGGATGGTTTTCACCGCTTTAGGCAAAATTCTGACCTTTTCTACCTCAGTGGTATTGACCAAGAAAAATCCATTTTGGTGCTTTTCCCCAATTGCATCAAAGAAGGATTTGAAGAGGTGCTTTTTCTTAAAAAAACAAACCCATACATTGCCACTTGGGAAGGGCACAAATACACCAAAGAGGAAGCCGAAGCCACTTCGGGTATTAAAAAAATATTCTGGCTCGAAGACTTTAAGTATATCTTCCCTGAATTGATGAAACTCGCCGACAATGTTTACCTTAATCTCAATGAACATGGTCGCTACGATTCGGAAGTGCCCTACAAAGATTTGCGTTTTGCCAAAGAGTTAAAGGAGAAGTTTCCCCTACATACTTTCCTACGGGCAGCTCCCATACTCGAAGATTTGAGAGCAGTCAAACATCGCTACGAAGTCGAATTGCTTCAGGAAGCAGTGTCGATTACAGGCAAAGCTTTTGACCGTGTCCTCAAGTTTGTCAAACCTGGGGTGATGGAGTACGAAATTGAGGCAGAAATTGTACACGAATATTTAATCAACAGAGCCACAGGGCCAGCCTACGATTCTATTGTTGCCTCTGGTCCCAATGCCTGTGTATTGCACTATGTTGACAACAACCAAGAATGCAAAGATGGTGATGTCATCTTAATGGACTTTGGTGCTGAGTATGCCAACTATGCTGCTGACCTCAGCCGTTCTATTCCTGTCAATGGTCGTTTTACCGATCGCCAAAAAGCTGTTTACAATGCTGTATTGAGGGTAATGCGTGAAGCAAGTGCGATGCTCCAAGTAGGAAACCTAATGAGTGATTACACCAAAGAGGTCGGCAAAATTATGGAGTCAGAATTACTTGGACTAGGTTTGCTTTCCAAAGAAGACATCAAGGAGCAGTCCAAGGAGCGACCCGCCTACAAAAAATATTTTATGCACGGAACCTCGCACCATTTAGGTCTAGATGTACACGATGTTGGCAATCGCTACCAAGCAATGAAAGCAGGAATGGTCTTTACGGTAGAGCCTGGCATTTATATCAAAGAAGAAGGTTTGGGCATCCGCATCGAAAATGATGTTTTGATTACCGAAGATGGACCTGTAGATTTGATGGACAATGCAAACATCCCCATCGAAGCAGAAGAAATAGAAGAGATAATGAATGTGGGAGTAAAAGAAATGTAGAATGTAGAGTTACGAATTTAGAATGAAAATAAAAACGGAACAGGAAATGTTGAGTTATTCGTAAATCGTCATTCTAAAATCTAAATTATAAAAGATGGAGCTTTATTTTGACTCCAACGGAGTCATATATTTATAAAAAAACAGGAACACTGGGCATCTCCCAGGTTCCTGCCTAACTAAAAAAAGTTAACCCCTGTTTATCTTTTAGGGCAATGCCTGTACACTTGTATGACCAACTCTCATCAAATGTATTGGCAATTGCCCTTTTTTTATTTTTAATACTCAACCTCTGAACAGCAAATCTTTCCTCTGTTTACATACCAAAGATTGTAGTCTAGATTGTTGACAACTCCATTGGCATCTCCATCCCAAGTGACATATTGATTGACCAAGGCATTTTGTTGTCTCCACTTGTTGTAATCCTCACTGTTAATGGTTCCATTGCCGTCATAATCACCAGAGATCATTCCATAGCGACCGTCCGTCGTAGCCTTGAGCTGATTGGTACCATATGCCTTATTGACATCGACCGTAAAATCGTAAGCCATCACAGCAAAGAAAGTACTCGTTGGTTCAGCTGTAAAAATATCGAGGTGGGTTCTATGTCTGATCGCAAAATAATAGAAGCAATCAGGTTGTAGATTTTTAAATAAGATGGGCGTTTCACCATCCAAATCCATAATCCGTCCATCCTTCATCAAAAATCCAGCGTGCGCCTCTATGGTTTCCGTACCAGGATTGATGAGGTCAGGCTGTCCATTTCTCGCTTCGACCAAAACCCAATCGACCACACCTTCTGGCAATTCAGTCACACTTTCGTTGCCCCAATAATTGTAAGGATTGTAATTAAAAGGTTGTTGTAGAGGAATGATGCCCAAATCAGCCATATCGGTATTGAGTTCGCCCTTTGAAGGATTGTAAAAGCCTTCCATCAGCGTTTTGATACTCACCCAATAATCGTGCTGAACCAGAGTTGTAGGATCTTGTTGGTAAACCTTCACCAAATTGGCAACAGCATCTCCTTCGGTTGTTCCATCCCCGTCGGCAGCGACCGTACTTGCATAAAAGCTAATCGGTCCTATACCAGGAAAAGGCGAAATCCATTCAAACTGAAAATTCCCAGGCTCACCCACTTGGATAAAAGCATTTTGGTGACTCAAATAATCACCCGACTGCTGAATGACCGTATTGGTATTGGTCGCAATCCATTCACCCACCGTTTGACCATTTTGATCTTGTGCCGTAATTTGGAAGCCATACACATCACCAGTAATACTACTTGAAATATCAAGGTCCATTGTATAATTGTGTCCAGGTGTGTATTCCGTCAAGCCATTCTCCAAAATCAGGTCAACAACCGTATTAGAAACCGTATTAGAGTGGCAATTGATACAAGTTGCCTCTCCCGGTGCTCCAGTGTGTGCTGGTGGCGGGGTTGTAGACTGCGTGTGGCTAGTATTTATACCCAACCAAAAGAAAAATCCGACGCAGGCAATTAATATAGTTGTTCCCAATTTTTTCATGACGTAGGAGAAGCAGTTTTTGCATGAATTAATTTTTACTAAACTCTTGAACTCGAACAGTTTGTACCCTCCAAAAAGCCTTTATGTTTCACATAAAAAAAGCTGTTATTTGTATTTGATTGAATGCATTAGCTTTTTGTAAATATATTTCTGAGTTTAATATGTAATCACCTTGTTTTTTGGACACTTTGAAAACGTCACACAATGATACAAAGTTTTTCCTTAATCGCCTATTTTTACCCCTAACTCCTTCGTTTTCTGGAAGTTATTGTTTTGCCTGAATGCTAAGATTTTTTGTTTTTTTGTGCAACGTCTGTGACTCCATGGCTACATTCACTCTGGTTAACCAACGCATGCTTTGGGCTGCGTACAAGCGTTCATCCACCCGCAACATCCTACACTTCCCCAATCAACCCAATTCCCCAATCAACACAATCCCCCCAATTACTCAATCAACCCAACCAACACAATTCCCCAATCAACACAATCAACACAAAATCACCGCACCCCCTCCCGAAGCTCACAAGCCCCATCCTTCGTCACCTCCTTCCCTTTCACCACCTTCCAACAATCCCCATAAACCGAGCAATAACAAAACTCGACATAATAAGGAATGGTATTCATAAACCAATTAAAGTCGAGCGAATCATCATCGTGACTTACATCTACCGCTACCACCTGAACCAATTCTCCAGGAGCAAGCACATAATCATCAATGACGATATTGCCCTGAGCAGAAAAAGACATACTAGGAATAGAATCTTTAAACATTTCTACAAGACTTGCTGGCAATTCCCAACCCTTGATAGCTTCTCCATTATAAATGTATTGAACATCCGAAAGAATGGCAGGACCCACCCCCTTATTCTTTATCATATACCGATACTCCGCCATTTTACTATCATTATAGCCAGCCGCATCCTCCTCTGTATCATAAATGATATAAGTACTCACATCAAGATAAGGCCAAACCGTCGCCTCCTTTTGAGTAGCCAGCAAACTCTGCTGCTCACTCATAAGCTGCATCTCCCTCAAACTAATAAAAGCCGAGACCGTACTAATCAGCAAAGCCACCACCGCAATCAAAGTAGAAGCATCAATCCACCGCCTTCTCTTTTGCACCCCAGTCGTAGGCACTACTTGTTGTTTTGTTTGTTCCTGTTTTTCAGACATAGTTGTTGTGTTTTATATAAGTTATCATTACATCAACAATGCCTCACTTGGTTATGCCTGCTAAAGATAAGCATCCCCTTATATTTTTGCCTATAAATGCTTATATTTGTTTTTACAACTTAATTTGAAGTTAAATGTCCTTTCGACCTTGTGGAGAAAGCTATGACATGGAGAGTGGCTAAACATTCGGTTTGGCGACCTAGAAAATAGAAAAGACAAAATATTCGGATAGACAAAAATTAATAGTGGCTTTAAGTGTCAAGCGCAGCGTCACTTAAAGCAAACAATAAAGGAAGTTTGTAACTTCCGTAAAAACAAAACAATTTAAAAACCAAAACAACAATGCCAGACATCCCCACAGCAGGAATCGGACCTGCACTCAAAAAGCTCTACGAATACGTACTCAAAAAAAATGAAAACGAAGCACTAATTACAGCTTGCTTCAAAGCCTTCGAAGCCGCCTATAACCAAGCAGTGGACAAATACAACTTAAATGACCTAATAGACAAAAGTAATCTAAATAACATCAGCATAGGTTTACAGTTTGTGGAAGATGTAGAAGTCGAACTCAAAGACTTTGACCAAGATGACCCATACAACAACAACTTACTCAAACTATTCAAAACCTATTTTGAAAAACTCTCTAATAGAGTAGAGCTAGACCAAAACACCAAAAGACAACTAACCAACCACATCCAAAACCACTTCGCCATCCACTTCTACAAACAACTAGAAGAAAACCCAACAGAATATGACAATCTCATAAAAGCCTATGGCGAACCAGCCCCCCACCGCCTAAAACACGAAAAAGCCCAAGCCCAAAAAGAAAAATACCAAAACCACCTCAAAAAACTCTACCTCGATGTCACAATGAACGACAGTCAAGGAATGACCCTTGCCGACATCTACATCAATCCAGAATTCAACATCCACAAATATTGTTTCTTAGACAATGACAAAAGAATAAAAAAAGGAAACAGACAAGACGATAAAGGTTTTATTCAAGACTGTTACGACCAACAAAATATCCATCAATATGTCTTTGATATATTAGAAGGTAAGAACCCACACGACCTTATCAATGATGACCAACAACTTATTTTTATCTATGGTTATCCAGGACAAGGCAAATCTTCTTTTTGCCGCCGCTTCCTAAACGACATATGGGACAACACTTCTAGCAATTTTTACCCACTCAAACAAGAAGTCTATTTTATCAAATTTAGGGACATCAAAAGCCAACGAATCAACGATTTATTCAATGCTCCCTTGGACACCCTTCTCAAATTTCTCCAAGAAGAAGAAAACTTAAACCTAAGCAAAAAACAACTCACCCAATCCATACTCCTACTAGACGGACTAGACGAACTCTATATGCGAGAAAACCTCCAAAACGCCAACATTGACACCTTTTGTCAAGACCTATTGA
>JAHDIA010000721.1 GCA_020631035.1 Chitinophagales bacterium
TAGAAAAAATATTGACTGAACTTCCTAACATAGCCCCGATAGTAGCGAATACCCCACAGTAAGGGCGAATCGCATTCGCCCAATACGAGGAGTAGTAGCGGATAGCAGGGACACCACTTGCAAACGAAGCCTTAAACCTTCCGTCCAAAACTTAAAACCATCATTCCAAAAAACGGGTGCGGATTTCTGGTGTAGGAATCATGCACTCGTTTTTTTTTCCAAATAGTTTATACCTATTTTGGGAAATCCAATTGTAAACAAAGTTTCGGAAAAATAAGGGGAGAAATTTGAGATAAGATAGATGGGACCAATGATTGCCCATCAATTCAAATGCCTTGAGAATGGCATCTGATTTTGCATAAAATTTCCCCTCATAAATTAAATAAACCGTATCAAACTCTTGAGTAGACAAACCAAAATGTGTCAGCCACTTTTGCCCTATTTGGGATTGCAATGCTGCAAAATACAGTTTTTGATTGGTATCTTTTTTGATTAAAAACTGAACGGTTTCATCGCATAAATTGCAAACGCCATCAAATAAAACAAGTGGTACATTGTGCGTGTTCATCACTTAATAAACACTACTACTCTGCTTCTTGTTGCTCCATTTCAGACAATTTTTCAATCAAATTGTGGTAAATTCTGTAACTGCTGGCATCAAAACACACAAAGAAAACCTTGATGTCAAAATTGGTGTATTTGTCCAAAAAAGCCTTAACCGTACACAAAGCAACCTTTGCTGCATCAGGTTTCGGATAGCCCGAAACCCCAGTACTAATACAAGGAAAAGAAATGGAATTGAGTTGATACTCTTTGGCAACTCGCATGCTATTCCAATAAGCATTTTCGAGCAACTTGGCCTCATTTTGAGTGCCTCCACTCCATACAGGCCCAACAGCATGAACAACATATTTGGCAGGCAAATTACCTGCATTGGTTACCACCACTTCTCCGACTTTACAGAGCCCTTCTTCATTTTTAATACGAAGACATTCCATCAATATGTCGGGTCCACCTACCCTATGAATCGCACCGTCTATACCTCCACTACTGCCTTCGAGTGAACTTTTTGCAGCAGTGACAATGGCATCTACTGATAATTTGGTAATATCAGCATGCCTTAAAATTACTTGTTGTTTAAACATAATTATACATTTCAGTTGAGAATTGTTTTTTAATCTCTAAACCGAATTTGCCTTATAATAGAAATATATATGTTTTTTACTAATAAAACAAGTTTATTTATGTAAATGTAGATAGAATCCTTTGATAGACTGTTAATTTGACATTAACAAATGTTTAATTTGTATTACTTCATAAGCTTATCAAAATCCAATGGCAATAATTTTTGTTCAAATGCCATCAGCTGCTTGGCAATTTTTTGCAAATCTGATTGGGCAATCTCTTTGGGATTGATTCTTTTATGCACATGATTGAGTGCGCCCACCAAAAATTGATCATTTTGGTAATCCCTTAAAAACTGCCTTGTTTGAAACAATTGAAAGTGTTTCTCAAACCCCTTATAATGTTTCTCCCAACCAAAAGTCTGAAAAAATTGTTTGATGATGCTTTGGTCAATTTTTGCCAAAGTAGTGTAAAAATCATCCACCAATTGAGGATATTGTTGAAGTAAAATTCGATCCAATACCAACTCCAACAAGATATGGGCATAAAAGTAATAATATTTGTTGATACTCTCCAAATTTAATTCCAATAGAATTGTTTTGAAGTCTTGGGTATGCTGGTCAAAAAAGGAAGAAGTATGGAATATTTTATCTAAATAAAAATGCCGTTGGATGCCCGTTTTTAGGGCAGAATTGATGTTTAAGAGAGGAGCTTGGGTAGGCTCAAAATCTTTGGGTAAAATTTTTAATTTTCTTTTAAAATTACTGGTCAAATCAGGAAAAAGACAACCCAAAATGTAATTTGGATCGTCTTTTTCCCAATCGTAATAATAATGTGATAAATAATTCATCACAAATTATCTGTTGGGTCTTTGGTGTTGTTTTGCTTTTGTTCAAGCATTTTTTTCATTTTTTCCAATTCCGAATCCACATCTAGGGATTTGGGTCTACCTGGTTCATTGCTTGTGGGACCTGTTTTTTTTCTAAGCATTTTTTGCTCTACAATCAATTTGTGGTTTTGAGCAATTTGTTTTTGTTCTTGTTCCAACAATTTGGGTTGTTCCTCTACAACAGGAACTTCCTTTTTAATCCAAAATGGCTGCTCAACTATGACATCTGGCTCTGGCTCTTCATTCCATTCAAATTTTTCTGGCAAATCAACCCCTTTGTAGCGATAAGCACAAAACAAACCAGCAATGGCACCAAATAAGTGCCCTTCCCAGGAAACACCTGACTGAATAGGCAACAATCCCCATATAATACCACCATACCAAAAGACAACAAACAATGCAAGTGCTACAGATTTGAGGTCTTTTCGGAACAAACCACTAAAGGCAATAAAAAACGCCAATCCGTATACCACTCCACTGGCTCCAATATGGTAATCTTGGCGAGCAAACAGCCATACCAATATCCCAGAACTTGCCCATATAAATGGCAATACTTTATGGGCAACACTTTTGTAAGAATAAAAAGTAATGAAACCCAATATGATAAGCGGTACTGAATTGTTGAATAAATGGAGAAAGTCTCCGTGAATGAGAGGATAGGTCAAAATTCCAATCAAACCATCAATGGTTCGGGGCAAAACCCCAAAATATCCCAAATTGATGCTTGTAATGACTTCAAACAGTTTGATGACCCAAAGTACTCCCACAAAATAGAGTGGAAGTTTTAAACTAGCGAGAAAACGCTTTTTTTCTTTCTTTAAGCTCATATATTAACTTAATGTAAAATTCCCATTTTTTGTTCCAATTTAAACAAAATTTAATGTTTAGGAAACATTGTTTTTTAATTTGGACGGAACGTTTTTGGCTTCGTTTGCATAGGATCTCCCCGCTATCCGCTGCTACTCCTCGTATTGGGCGAATGCAATTCGCCCCTACTGCGGGGTATCCGCTACTATCGGGCGTAGTTTCGTATCTTTTTGTCCTTTGTGGGGGCGTTTTTTGCGCTTGTTGCGTGTTTTTTGCGCCTGTTGCGTGTTTTTGCGCTTGTTGCGTGTTTTTGCGCTTGTTGCGTGTTTTTGCGCCCGTTGCGTGAGGGCAGGCACAAGGCACTGCCCCTACGGGTGCGACCTAAATCGGGCTTTGCCTGATTTAGGTCGCACTCATTTTGAATCCAACTTTTTGGAC
>JAHDIA010000722.1 GCA_020631035.1 Chitinophagales bacterium
AACTGACAGCGCTCTGCTTTAAGGCTATACTCGAAGAAGAAATTCAGCTGCTTTATAGCGACGCTCCAAGCCATTACATCGCTCCAAAAGATACCCCACATTTGGGACAAAGTACCCTTGGCGTTGACTTCATTGTAGGAGAAAAATTTGAAGAAGGCATACAGGCTGTCAAGATGGTTGTGGGACCACTTCAAGCACATCAAATCAGCGATTATTTGGAAGGGGGAAAAATGGCCGAATTACTCGATTGGCTTTGTGGCTATTTCATTCCAATCGAATGGGACATCCAAAAAGAGCTTCGTGTTGCGTCTAATGAGTCAACATTTGAACTCAATAAAGCCAAACATCTTTTGGGTTATTCACTGACAATATGACTTAAAGTAATACTTGAGGTGCAAAAACCAAGAATACGCCTAGATTAAAGACCTAAAGCAACACTTCAAGTACATAAACAATTGAAAAATAGCAATTTACAACATTCATTCAAGAGTAAGAATTCAAGTAATAAAAATACATTTTTTAGCCAAAATACATTACACATTATATCTGAATATATGTATTGACACTTACAAAATCGCATTATGCTAGAAAAAATAAGACACTTTTCGGTCAATTGGGTCGATGGAATGAAGGTATCCAAAGGACATTTTCAAGCAATGGAGAATTCCGCTATAGATGGTATACGAGATGCACGGGCACAGCCATTAATTTTGGGCTATTGCCTCCCGAAACAGGAAAGGAAAAATCGCTCGAATTATTGCTTGATTTGGACCATAATAACAAGCTAAAAATCAAGCTATTAGAATGTCGTGCTGTAACACTTGGAGGGGCGAGAATTGAACTCAATCAGAGCAACGAACAGTTGAGCGACAAGCAAATTTCGCTTGAAATAGATTTCGATTTTAGCAGTGTTCGCAACCAAGAATTGGACATTATTTTGGTGGTCAATCCTTTTTCTCGGACTCCAATGGGATTGCCCAATCCTGACGAAAGTCCGCCCCGACATCCCTTTAGTATGCCCCAATATTTGATCGAATTGGTCCCCAGTGAACAGATCAAACGCTCCGAATTTGGCCGCTATCACCTACCACTCGGGCGACTCGAAGTTAAGATTGGAGAGGTCAAATTTGCGGAGTATTATATTCCGCCTTGTACGAGTGTCAAAGCCCATCCACAGCTTCTAGATTACTACCGACAATACGATGATTCCCTTAAAGAATTGCTGTCTTATACCCTTCAGATTATCCGAAAAATCAAGGCGAGAAGTGAGCGAACATCCCTAGCCGAAAATATGCAATTGCTGACCGAACAGATGGCATTTTGCCTCACTGATGTTCTCAATGACTTTTATTTATATGTCCCTCACCAATCGCCTATATATATGGTGGGCCATTTTACACGCTTGGCTCGAATCATGCGAACTGCCCTACGCTGTATGCCCGAAGAGGAACGAGAACAGCTTTTGATGTACCTCAGCGAATGGACGACCCAAACCCCTGGCGAATTTGAGGCACAAATCGAACGCATTATTCACCTCGAATACAATCACTACGACATCAACGACAATCTAGAACCCATCAACAGATTCAATGAAATGCTCTTTGTCATTTTCGACAAAATTCGACAATTGGATTTCATCGGACACAAAAAACAGCTGTATACCCCACCGCCACCAAAACCCGAACCCAAAGAAGAACTACCCAAAACAATTTTCAAAATCAGCAAAGATGGACGGACGATACGGGAGAAGAAGTTGTGAGTTGTGAGTTGTGAGTTGTGAGTTGTGAGTTGTGAATTGTGAATTGTGGGGGGTGAATTGTGAATTGTGAATTGTGGGGTGTGAAGTATGAATTATGAGGTGTGAAGTATGGAACAGGAAATGGGCGCAACTTATAACTCATAACTTACAACTTACAATTATTTTTATAGTGCAACGCCATTGACTCCGTGGCTACGCAAGTACTGGTTAACCAACGCATACTCAGCCCTTCGTACAAGCGTTCATCCACCCGCTCATCCGACACTTTTATTTAATTGTAAATTATAAATTGTGAATTAAAATTATTAATGATTCCTCAATCAATAACCAATGCAAAGAAGCTAATTCATAACTCACAATTTATAATTCATAATTTTACTTAAATGAAAATCTCCAAAAAAGGCAAACTAAACATCAAACCCAAAAAGCCCAAAGAGGTCCAGAAAATCGAGCGCAATCTAAACAAAGGCGTTTCGTACAGTAAAAAACTAGCCAAGTTTCAAAATAAAAAGACCGCACAAGCCCAAGTAAAAAAAAGAGTCAAGAAAATTTCCAAATGGACAGCCGCAGGATTGATTGTTTTTTTGCTGGCTACCATATATATGGTCAACAAATCCTTTTTCAATCAATACATTCGATTTGGCAAAGAAAAAATAAGCCAAAAAAACACACCCAAAAACGATCATTTAAAGTATGGATTTGATTTGAGAAATTTTGAAGTCAAACGAGACATTTTGGCAACTCAAGCAAATGTACTAGACATTTTAGAAAATTGGGGCATTGCCAATGAAGTCATAGAAGATTTAAAATTGCCCATCATAGAACAAAACGCTTACAACAAATTGGAGCAAGGCAAAAAAATAAGTTTGTTGTCCTCTCTATCCAATTCTCAGCCCCTATACTTTATATATGAGCACAGTTCCAACAATTATATGATTTTGCACTTAAACGAAAATATAAGCGTCGAAATGGTGGAGAAAGATTTGAATGTGCAAACCAAAACGGCAGCTTGTATTGTGGTCGAAAACTCTATTGCCAATACCATATTAAAGAATGGACTCCGCTACGAATTGATTTTTAAAATGGAAAATGCCTTGGCTTCCAAAATTGATTTTTTCAAAGAAGTAAAAACGGGCAACCGATTTAAATTGATTTATGAAGAAAAATGGGTAGACGGACAAATCGTGGGCATTGGAGAATTACTGGCGATTTATTTTGAAACAAGCGATGATCAAGTATATGGTTACTTTTATGAAGACGAAGAAGGCATACAATATTTAGATCAAGCCGCCCGCCCAATGAAAACGTCTTTTTTACTGGCTCCTGTCAAATATGCCCGTATTTCTTCTTTTTATAGCAAAAACCGCTTGCACCCTGTCACCCAAAAAGTAAAACCACATTTGGGAACCGACTATGCCGCACCAGCAGGAACGCCCATTCTTGCTGTTTCTGATGGTGTAGTCATTGCCGCACAATTTAAAGAATACAATG
>JAHDIA010000014.1:0-16109 GCA_020631035.1 Chitinophagales bacterium
TTATAGCGATTATATTTTTTTTACAAATATGTTGTTTTGTGTATTTAAATTTTCAGTGCTATAACAACAACAACTTCTCACGAAATTCGACTCCACTCCAATTTTTGTTGTTGCTCTTGGGTTGCCAAAAATTCTTTCAATGCCAAATTGTTTTCTAAGTCAGGATCAGATTCCAACAAACGGGCAGCCGCTTCTCTTGCTCTTTGCAACAAAGCTTGATCCTTAACCACATCCGCAATTCGCAAACCAATGTTGCCACTTTGTTGGGTTCCTTGGATCATTCCAGGGCCACGTAATTTTAAATCTACTTCGGCAATTTTAAATCCGTCACTGGTCGCTACCATTGTTTGCATTCGTTTGCGAGAATCGGCTGTTAACTTATAACTGGTAATCAAAATACAATAAGATTGTTCTGCACCTCTTCCCACCCGACCACGCAACTGATGTAGTTGAGACAAACCAAAACGCTCGGCACTTTCAATGACCATCAAAGAAGCATTGGGTACATCCACACCCACTTCAATCACAGTAGTTGCCACCATAATATGTGTCTCCCCATCCTTAAATCTTTGCATCTCAAAATCTTTGTCACTTGTATGCATTTGTCCGTGAACAATGCTTACTTGATATTGTGGGGCAGGAAACGCACGAGTGATGCTGTCATATCCCTCCATCAAACTTGCATAATTAAAATGCTCCGATTCTTCAATCAAAGGATAAACAATATACACTTGTCGTCCCTTGGCAATTTCCTCTTTCATAAATCCAAAAACTCTCAAGCGATCTTTTTCATAACGGTGTGCTGTCACAATGGCTTTACGTCCTGGGGGCAATTCATCAATTACCGAAACATCCAAATCACCATATAAAGTCATCGCTAGTGTTCTTGGAATAGGCGTGGCGGTCATCACCAATACGTGGGGAGGATATGTACTTTTGAGCCACAGTTTAGAACGTTGCTGAACACCAAAACGGTGTTGCTCATCAACAATTGCCATTCCTAAGTCTTTAAATTTAACCGTATCTTCAATCAAAGCGTGTGTGCCTATTAAGATATGAATGAAGCCCATTTCTAAGCCCTCCAAAAGCAATCTTCTACGCTTGCCCTTCACACTTCCTGTCAACAATTCGACATTCAACTCTAAGCCCAAACCCTTGGTCATTTTCTTAACATTCTCAAAATGTTGTTGTGCCAAAATTTCTGTAGGAGCCATCATACATGCTTGAAATCCATTGTCCAATGCCATCAACATCGCCATCAATCCAACAATGGTTTTACCACTTCCTACATCGCCCTGCAACAAGCGATTCATTTGTGCGCCTGAACGAGTATCCATTCTAACTTCTTTCAAAACCCTTTTTTGGGCACCCGTCAATTCAAAAGGCAATTGCTCATAAAACTTATTAAAGTAATCACCTACTTTATCAAAAATAAATCCTTTTAATTTTTTACGAACGTGTTTCAATTGCAACATTCGTACCTGAAGACAAAAGAACTCCTCAAACTTTAAACGTTCTCTCGCCTTGGAAATGGATTGTTCGTCACTGGGCAAATGGATGTTTTTCAATGCCTGAAAACGCCCCATCAATTCCTCCTCCTCTAATACAGTCTCGGGTATGATTTCGGTAACATCCGCAGGAAGAATTTTGTCAAACATATTGCGAACAATACGAGCAATACCTTTGGTGTCGAGTTGTTTGGTTTTCAATCTTTCGGTACTCGAATAAACAGGCAAGAAGCGATTGGTAAGGGTGACAGGACCAGCAAGGTGTTCAATATCTGGATGTGGAAAATTGGGTTTGCTCATAAAAAAATTGGGCTTGCCAAATACCAAATATTCCGCATTCAATTGCAGATAATTCTTAAAATAATGCACACCCTTGAACCAAACCAATTCCACAAATCCACTTTCATCGGCAAGAGTGGCGACTAAGCGTTTTTTATAGGCATCCCCCTTTACATCAAAAGAAGTCAAACGCCCCTTGATTTGAATGGTCTGACTGTCTTCGGTAATATCGGCTATACGGGTCACCTTGGTTTTGTCGATGTATCGGAAAGGATAATGTTGTATCAATCCACCTAAGGTCTCTATCCCCAATTCTTTTTTGAGGGCTTCCGCTTTGGCAGGACCAACTCCCTTCAAATACATAATGGGGTTGCCCAACTGTGATGTTCCTTGATTGCTCATACTCCGTTTTTCTAATGTTTATAAATCCAATTGTTCTATATAATTTCTATAGTAATGTTAAAAAAATAAAGTTTCAATTTTAGGCAAAGAGATTTTTCAAGATACAATCGGACCGCCGAAGCGGGCGAAAAGCGGAGACCTAGCAGCGCTAAGGTGAGCATTTTCAACGCTGTATGTTGGAAAATATCGCACTGAGCTGGCATTCCAGCGTAAAACGATAGATTATTATTTTATCATTACTTATTCAAAAATAATAATTTTGGACGGAACGTTCCAGCTTTCAAACGAAATTGTGTCCCCGCTTTACATTTCTATTGCGGTATTGGGAAAAATTGCGATTCACCACCACGCCAGTACAGACAAGGCATGCCTTGTCTCTACGAACCACAACGCAAACCCATTTCGCAACGGAATACCGCAATATCCATTGCAATCGGGCGTAGGCATCGCATCTGTGGGATCTCCGTCGGTCCATTTTTTCCATCCGCTTCATGCTATGCAATGATGCCTGGCATTTTCAAAATGCCTCGCATCTCTGGTGATTTGGTAAAAGATGAGGGGCATCAACTTTCCCTTTGCAGATTTAAGTTTGCAACTTAAATCCAAAAGTATGTCAAGTTTGCAACTTGACAGGATTTGCTCATAATTAAAAAGGCGTAGGACGAAGCGGATGGATGAACTTTAAAACACAGCCCAAAACATGCGCCCGATAACCAGACTGTCCGCAGCCTAGAACCACACACATTGCCCCATAATTCGGCAAACATCGTAGATTTAAGTTTGCAACATCGTAGATTTAAGTTTGCAACATCGTAGATTTAAGTTTGTAACTTAAATCCCAAAATAAATCAAGTTTGTAAATGAACAAAAAACGTCATAATTGACAAAAAACAGTAAAAATCACCCTGTTAAGAACCAAATTAACCTCAAGACCGTACTTTTGTAAATAAAAGTGTAAGTAAAAGAAAAACAATCCCTTATGCAATTCAAACTCTCCTCCATATTGTATTGGGTGCTACTTTGTGGCATTAGCCTAAGTACATCAGCAAGCGAATATTGGCAATCACTCAAACAAGATGAGATTGTCAGCTATGAAAAACGATACATTGCTCCACAAAAAGCAGCCTTTTTTCAATTGGATTTGTCCGATTTAGAAAAACAACTCCAATACGCTCCACACGAATTTGATTGGGCACAAAAAAGCAATTTTGTCGAAATCGAACTGCCCACTCCTGACAATACACTCGAAAGATTTAAGGTATGGGAATCGCCCATTATGGCAGAAGGCTTGGCAAAGAAATTTCCCAACATCAAAACCTATGTGGCAAAGGGCATAGACGATCCACGCAAAACTGCCCGTTTGGACATCAGCCACAAAGGATTTCACGGGATGATTCTAGGAGGAGGCAATGCCATTTTCATTGATCCCTACACAATGGACGATACAGAGCATTACACCGTTTACTACAAAAAAGACTACCAAGCAAGCGAAGACAAAATATTTGAGTGTTGGAACGAAGAAGTCAAAAACGAATCCCAGGATTTGTACAAAGACGCCACTACAGTCATAGGAGAGGAATTGAGGGTGTACCGCCTAGCTGTTTCGGCTACCATTGAGTATACAGCCTTTCACGGAGGAACAGTCGAGGACGGATTAGCGGCTGTGGTTACCACCATCAATAGAGTGGTGGGAATTTATAGAAATGACCTAGCAATCAGTATGGAATTGGTAGAAAACAACGACCTATTGATTTTTGTAGATGAAGACGAATTTGACAACAATAGTTCAGGCTTGCTCATCAATCAAAATACCCTCATCACCAATCAAACCATTGGTATTGACGCCTATGACATTGGGCATATCTTTAGTACGGGTGGAGGCGGACAAGCAAGCATAGGAAGTGTCTGTATCGAAGGTAACAAAGCCAAAGGCGTAACAGGTATCAGCAATCCCATTGGCGACCCTTTTGACATAGATTATGTAGCCCACGAAATAGGGCATCAATTTGGAGCATACCATTCTTTTAATGGTAATATCTCTGCTTGTTCGGGCAATCGTTGGGCAGCCTCCGCATACGAACCAGGAAGCGGCTCTACCATTATGGGTTATCCAGGTATTTGTGGTAATCAAAACTTACAACCTAATGCTGATGCCTATTTTCATGCCACCAGTCAGGCAGAAATCGTTTACTACACAACCAATCCTGCTGCCAATGGAAGCGAATGTCCTCAAATCATTGAAACGGGCAATACCGCTCCAACCGTAGATGTGTCTATGGCAGCCAATCACGTCATTCCCATAGGGACCCCATTTGAATTGACAGGAGCAGGAGCCGACGCAGATGGCAACGAATCTTTGACCTATTGTTGGGAAGAGTGGGACAAAGGTCCTCCAGGGCACCCCAATGACCCCGTTGGAGACGCGCCCATTTTTAGATCGTTTAACCCTAGCGAATCGCCCACCAGAATATTCCCGCAAATGAGTGATATTTTGAACAATACCCAAAGCATTGGGGAGTTGTTGCCAACTTATGAACGCAATATGTTGTTCAGACTAACAGTACGAGACAATCACGAATCAGCAGGAGGGCATATTTCAGATTTGACTTTGGTTCAAGTCAAGGAATCAGCAGGGCCATTTGCGATTACTTCACCCAATGAAAGTGCTACTTGGCTCTTTGGAGAAACAGCAAGCATTACTTGGGAGGTCGCCAATACCGATGCAGCTCCCATCAACTGTGCCGAAGTGGATATTTTGGTATCAACCAATGGTGGACAAACATTCGATTATGCCTTGGCAGAAAATTTGCCCAACAATGGAACAGCAGAGATTGTCATTCCAACCGATTTTGATTTGGCAAGCAACAATGCAAGAATCAAACTCAAGTGTTCTGACAACATCTTTTTTGACATCAATGATGCCCCTTTGCAATTGACAGGGCCTTTTGTGAGTGTCGCTTCCGAAACGACACAAGTAGGGGTTTGTTCAGGAGGGAGCAATACTTTTTTAATCAATGTGGATGTAGTGGAGGCGGAGCCAGAGGCAGTGACATTGGTTGCAGAAAATTTACCTCCAGGGGCTGGAATAATCTTTAGTGAAAACCCTGTGGTGCCGCCCGCTCAAGTGCAAGCGACTATAGAAGTGGTGGGTTCCATTATGAGTCAAGAAACCATTTTTAACATAATGGGAGAAAGTAATTTGCAAACAATGCCTTTGTCTATTGACTTGGTGATTCAAGATGCTGAAATGGATGGACCAATGTTGGTGAGTAGCCCACCAGATGGGATGCAAAATGTACAAACAGGAACAACTTTTAGTTGGTTTGAAGTAGAAGAAGCAAATACTTACACCTTTGAATTGGCTAGTAGCCCTGGTTTTGGAGAGGACATACTCGAAATACAAGCAGGAATAGATACAACAACTTACACCCCAATTTATGCCTTAGAAGATGGGAAGGTGTACTATTGGCGAGTCAGCCCACAAAATGCCTGTGCGACGAATGAACTTTCTGCATTGGCTGCTTTTGGAACAATAAGTACAGGGAACAACCCTAGCTTGGTAGTTGCCATGGAGTTTTGTGCCTTTGCCGAAACAACAACAGACATAGGAGCTGGATTTTTATCAGTTAGTGACGACAATGCACCAGAAGAAATTTCCTATGTTTTGAGAAGCGTCCCTCTGAATGGCTCACTTTGGAATGCCAACACTTTGTTGGGAATAGGAGACCATTTTACCCAAGCAGACATCAATGAGACCAAGCTTTACTACAAGCACGAAAATCCCAATATTCTACAAGATGTCTTTATGTATGATGTGGTAGATGTAAATGGTGGATGGTTGCCCAATCAAATATTTGCCATAGACTTTTGTTCTGTGGGAATAGACGAATTAAATGCCAATACCTTCAAAGTATATCCGAATCCTACAAACACCCATTTGATGGTAGATTGCTGGGTAGAAGATGCAAGCCAAGATCTAGAGTTAGAATTGGTCAATAGTATGGGGCAAGTCGTTGTTTATAAGAACATAAATGTTGTCGTACAAGGACAAAACCTAGTGACAATTGATGTAAAAGACTTAGTAGAAGGAGTATATTTCTGCCGTTCCAATTTGACAAATGTTCAACAAAAAGTGGTGGTGATACATTGAGGTCTTGATAAAAAAGAAAAGCCAGAGGCTGTCTCAAAAGAGTATACATCTTTTGAGACAACCTCTAGCAATAACTTAAAAACTAATTAATAAAATTCACAACTTTACTAAGGCTTCGGTATTTGCTCATAAATAATGAAATTAGGAGCAGCCAAAGAGTTGTTAAGGTGTGTTAGTACTTGAAAAAATACAAGATTAGGCCCGTTGTTAATCCCTTGATAAATGGTTTGACCACTTAGGTTGACATCGCCTCCATTGTATCCTTCACAGACAAAATTGGTTTGGTAGTTCACATTGCCTACATCACTCATTACTTCAAAGAACATTGTATTGACTTCTGAACCATTTCCCTGAAAAACAATTTTCCCATCACAGTCAGCATCGCCTGCCCAAAGAGCATTTAAACCGTTTAGCTCTTTTTGAGCATTGTTGCCATATGTTGGAGTTGTAGGATTGGTAAAATCAATAGATGCCTCTGTCTCGCCTATTGTTATGGGATTTAGTGTCATAATACCCAAATGGTTTCTATGGCGGATGGCGATGTAATAGCTACCTTGTAAGTCGCTCTCTATAGAGCTAATGCCATCTGTATCTACAATATCACCATCTCTTTGAAGCAATGCTGCCTGAGAAGCAAGCAATTGAGTTGGATCATTGGCATTGTAAAATTCAATTAAGACCCAATCCACTATGGCATTGTTGCCACTTACATTCAATACACTTTGTGTGATGCTTTCTGTCCCTGTATGATTGAATTGGGACATAGTAGTATAGGGATTAGATAGTGGAATCAAGTTTTGTTCTCTTAATAAATCATGCATAATAATGGAAGCATTGTTTTTGTTAGAGAACATTGGGTCATCTTGAGCTGGTTTAGGAGCAGGGTCGCCACCTGTACCGTCGGCTGCACCTTCTAGTAATACTTTTATATCTACAGTGCCTCTAAATGGAATATAGCCAGCATCAATTGTTGGATCAAACTCTCCTGGGTTTAGATCAATTATGTCTGTAAAGCCATCTAATTGATTGGCATCGCTTTTGTCGTCTATTCCATCACTTGCTGTGCCTCCCATTGTTGTTCTACTAAAACCATCTAGAGATTCAAATTGTACTACATAGTTAATACTTGGATCAAGATCAATGAATTCGTAATAACCTGTGTCGTCAGAAACAGTACTGTCAATAGGAGTATCTAAATTGTTGGCATTGTATAGATAAATCCAAACATCTCCTATAGGAAAATCACCATCAGAAGTCATATACATACCATCCCCATTGACATCAGCAAAAGTAAAATTGCCAAGTCCTGCACGAGGACAATCCTCAAATACTACATTGGTACTTGCTTGAGCAGTACAGCCATTAGAGGTAATGGTAAGGGTATAAGTTCCAGGATTTAAGACACTAGGACTTTGTTGGTTGGATACAAAGCCGTTAGGTCCTGTCCAAGAGTAGGTCGCATTGTTTGGAGCATTGGCACTCAATTGTACAGTATTGGTTGTACAATCCAAAGGACCATTGTTCGAGGCTGTTACATTGATATTGTTATCAAGAGCAACTGTGGTGCTTGCTTGGTCGGTACAGCCATTGATACTAGCAGTAACTGTGTAAGTTCCCGCATTAGAAACAATTGGATTTTGTAAATTGGAGACAAAACCATTGGGCCCTATCCAAGAATAAGAAGCATTGTTTGGACCATTGACGCTCAGTTGTACACTTGTATTGTTGGTGCAATTCAATGAACCACTATTGGAGGCTGTGATATTGAGATCATCCTCAAATAAAACATTGGCAATTGCTTGAGCGGTACAGCCATTTGTAGTAACAGAAACGGTATACAGTCCTGGATCAGAAACAACTGGATTTTGTTGGTTGGAGACAAAGCCATTGGGACCTGTCCAAGAGTAGGAAGCATTGTTTGGTCCGATGACATTCAGTTGTATGGTGTTGGTTGCACAAGTAAGTGGGCCAGTGTTAGATACTGTTAGATTGATGTTGTTATCAAGAGTAACTGTGGTATTTGCTTGAGCGGTACAGCCATTGATGCTAGCAGTAACTGTATAAATTCCTGCATCAGAAACAATTGGGCTTTGCAAGTTGGAAGAAAAACCATTGGGTCCTGACCAAATGTAAGAAGCATTATTGGGACCATTGGCACTTAATTGAACTGCTGTATTGGTTGTGCAATTCAATGAGCCACTGTTGGAGGCTGTTATATTAAAGTTGTTGTTGAGCGCAACAGTTGTAGTTGCTTGGTCTGAGCAACCATTTAGATTAACAGTAAGTGTGTAGGTTCCAGGATTTGAAACAGTCGGATTTTGTTGATTAGATACAAAGCCATTTGGTCCCGTCCAAGAGTAGGTCGCATTGTTTGCTCCCGTGGCACTCAACTGTACGCTATTGTTGGTGCAAGTAAGTGGGCCATTGTTAGAGGCTACAGCATTGATGTTCGCTATATTTACGTTTACACAATCAGTCGCTTGGCAGCCATTACAGTCAGTGACTGTTAGACAATACTGTCCACCTTGATTGGCAATAATAGCTGGGGTGTTGGCACCATTGCTCCAAGAGTAAGTTGGTTCACCATTAGCACCAGGGTTGGAACTAGAAGGAAACTTGCCATATAATTTGATGTTGTCAATGTCCCAAACAGATATATCTGCACCATTGCCAACAGGACAGTAACCGATCAACTCAAAAGTGAAGGTGCAAGTTTCTTCTACCATAAATGCTGGATTGTTGCTAAAGTCGAAACTTTCGAGTGTCCAAGCTTGGGTGGAAGTTATATTATCTTGTTGGTAAATTTGATTGCCATCTTTTAGCACCCTAATACCATATCGAGTTGCATAATTATTGGGGCCAGAAGCACCATCAATCCAATCAAAATTGTTGGGACTTGCCTCATAAAACTCTAGGCGGTTCAACATAGCTGTTTGTTGTGGATTCATCGTCACACTAAAAGTTAAGGGATCCAGTTGTAGGTTGTTAAAGTTGCAACTAGGGTCAGTCATTGTACACATAGCCACACCATCCGTTCCATTTACTCCAGGAGTACAAGAGTGTTTGCCATTGGGTCTATTTAAAAAGGTAGCAGAGACATTTCCCCCACAAATATTGTTTTCAATATCTGGAGTAAATTCTGAAAAATCATAATCTGTTTGTTGTTTGGCTGCTACCAATCGAATACCCATTAACTGTCCAAAAAGAGGATGTTCATTTCCATTGTACTTGAGCGAAATGTTTTGATTACTAGAAGTGAGGCTAATACCTTGAATAATGTGTAGTAAACCATCTTTTTCGCTGTAGTAATCGTATTTTCCTTGACCTGAGTTGGCAGATACCCAACCATAATCATCTAGTCCAATGGTGTAATTTTTATGGTGGGTACTAATGGTACCCAATCCCAAAATGAAATTTTCTGATGCTTGTGTGCCATTGGGTTGATTGTTTGAATAGGGAGAAGCATTGATAGAGAGTGATTGATTGTCATCTGAGAACCAATAGTCAGAACCTAGCCCTTTCCAACTATCAACATTGTTAAATACTTTTGCAAAGGCTACAGCTTCGTCTCCAGCACAATCAGGAAGGTTGATGTTGTTTACTTTAAAGTCTCCAGAATTGGGAAGGTCATTTTCAAATAAATAAAACCAATAGGTAGACATTGAAAACAATGCATCTGTTGCAGTATTGTTGTTATCGTATTGGTAAGAATAGGTTCGTCCCCCAAATTTCATAGGAACACCACCATAAGTGATGGTGGGGTATTTTTCGTTGTATACGGCTGATTCCCAATTTTCACCATTCCAGTAACAATGATCTCTTTCAAAAGCAATGGAATAAATTAGCAAACGGTCCGTACCATTGGGAATATCAAAGTTGTTGATTTTGGGAACCCCAGCATTCCCACTACCAGAAGCATAAGCAAAGTCGCTAGTCAATTGATAAATGGTTGTGCCCAATGATTCACAGTCAGCCAAATCATAAGTGAGTAAGCACTGTTCTTGGGTACATTGGTCCAATTGGTTGCAGGTACTAATGCCCGATACATTGGGATACAATTGAACAGATTCTCCTTGACAGAGATTTTGGTCCGCTCCTGCGTTTATATTTAATTGGCAATTCTGGCCCCACGAAATCGAGGACAAGCCAATACAGCAAAAGAGCAATAAACAATACCTATAGATTGCTTGGTAAAAAATGTTGTACATAATTAGTTATTTTGTTATAGGCGATTAAAAATTAATTTTATGTAATTGGATTACTTGGGTAGAAGGGACGTAGGATGGGGATATTGAAATGGTATAGTAAAGGGGGGACATTCCAATCTTAGATCAAAATTAAAGTCTTTGTAGGTAATTTTATTGACAACTTATAAGGAGGATTAATGTTTTAAAGGGGAATTTTTATGCAGAACAAAGCGACGAAGTAGTGAGCATTGACCAATACGCCCGATGGAAATGATACCTGGTGCTGAAACAAGCTAGTGAAGTAGGAAGGACCGAAGGCTGAGGTACGAAGACAAGGAACGCCCTTACTGAACAGCTTGGTGAAGTACCAAGTATAAATGGACAGCGGGGAGTTCTTTGTCAACGAAGCACTTTGCGTGCCGTACCAATAGAATAAGACACTATTCTAGAATTAATTTAGATTGTGGGATAGTAGTTTGAGTATAAAACGGAGAGGAGCTTAGGGTTTAAAAGGTTGCTGTATCTTGTATGCCTACGCAAACAATTTTTTGAAATTTAATTTGAACTTGTCCAACATTTGAAAAACGACGTTCTAGAGATTCATCCTCAATTAAGGTATAAGTAACCCCTTTATAAGTCGTTTGACCATATTTGTTTAGTCTAAGACAGTGTTTGTTGGGAAGTCTTAAAATCTCTCCATTGCCACCAATGATTTGGTAAGTAGAATAGGAAGTGAGAGCAAATTGTTGGAAGTTGTGGAATTTTGATGGTTTCATAATTAATCTTTAAAATATTAGGATTTAATATGTTATTATGGAAGGGGAGAAATCGATAGTAATGTCGAGGGAATTACAAATGTATAATAAATTAATAAGAAAAGATAGACAAATTTGAGTATCAAATAAGGTTTCCGATGCTGATTTGAGGGGCGAAATATAGTGAATAGATATAAAATTGGTTCGTCCTTTGACAATTTTTGCTAAAGAGAGCTGATTCTTAAACAAGCTATCCAGTCGCCTGTGGCTCCCTACTATTTGTTCAAGAATCACTCTCCAAAAATTATCAAAGAACCAATTAGTGTTGCCAAAGAGCAAGCTTCATTTCAGAGAAGAAGTTTTTTTCATAGGCATTGGACACAATTTCTTGTTCAATTTGTAGGTAAAGTTGGGTTTTCCGTTCTTGAATATTGCCTGTAGGATGTTTGGCAACCCATCTAAAAAATTTCAACATCAACTCTTCAATTTTAAACAAACGGTCATTTCTATTTAAAAAACGGTAAGTGGATAAAATTAAAGAACCTAGAAAAAGATACTCTTTTTGCTCAAAGTGAATCATTACATTTAACATTCGGGCATTGCAAATATAGGGCAGTTTGGGATTGTTCTTTTCTTCTTGTAAAACGTTTTGAAGCCAATTGATTGCTTGGTCGTAACTGCCTTGAAAAAACAATGTTTGGGCAATGATAAAGCTCACAGTCATTTTCCAGTCTAAATCCAAATAGTCATTGTAGGTTTCCCAAAAGATTTTTACCTCTTTTTCCAAAGCTTCAATAGGTTTAAAGTCATCGTTTTCAATTAAATGATTTAAATGGTAATTGTAGTAAAGCTTTTGTGCTTGAACATCAAATCGTTTGCCTAATTTTTCTTTTAGTTTTTTTTGTTGACTTTTATAAATGTGGTCGTACTTTACATACAAATCCTGTTGCCCTACCTTGCTCAATGCCAATAACAAATTGCTTAAATTCATCATTAAGCCCTTTTGTTGTGGAAAGGAGCGTTTTTTTATGTTTAGAAATTGTTCTACAATTTTTTGGGCATAAAACATCATTTGCTCAAATTGCAACAAAACAATATGGCACAAAGTCAGACTTTCATAAAAATAACTTTTTGCCAAAGAGGTCAAAGCATTGGCTTCGTCGAGTAAGAGTGGATGTTCTAGAAATGCTTGGATGATTTGGGCTTGTTCTTGGGTGCGAATGGGATAGACCACTCTATAAGTATTTCGGATTTTACGACTCAATAGTTGATATGCAACCAAATTGTCTAGCTCTTTTAAAGTATTGGTTTTTTTATGTTCTATTTGCTCTAGTTTTTTTGAGAGTTCTTTATTGGGTAAGTACTGACTCCACAAAATTTCACCTGTGTTTTGTAGCTCTATTAAAAAGGTATAAAGATTTTGTTGTTCAAGTTGTGCTTCCGTTTTTTTATAAACTTTGATGGCTTCTTTGATGCATCCCCTGTTTCGTAAAATATAGATGTTTTTAAACGCATCTAAAGTCTGAAAACTGCTGAGTTCTTCTGTAATATAAATGCGCAAGGATTTTAAAATGGCATCAAATAAATAACGTTTAGTAACTGAAAAATGCTTGATCTTCAGTTCTTTTTTGATTTCTTCTTCCTTGTAAACAGTGCATTTGTCAATGGCATCAAAAAGCTTCAAATAATCTGCATCTTTTTTTGAAAAAGCAGAAGAGTAAAGTTTGAAATGCCTTTTTTCATTTCTACTTAAACTTTTTATCAATTTAAATAATTCATCCATTTTTATTGAAAATCTAGCATTATAAGACAGAGTGTTTTTTTGAATAGTCAAACAGTTTATGGATGACTTGCAGTCTCAAAAAAATCAATGGTTTTAATAATTCAAGTTTGGGGGTTAAGAAAGATTAAAGTTAAAAAAATATGCATTCTATCCAAAAAAATAACACATATTATGCAATTCTGAACTATGTGTTGTTATGCTTTTAAGTGTTTGGTATACAAAATTTTAAACATCTAAATGATGTTATTGGAAACCTTAAAAGTTGTTTGAATGAGTATTTTTTTAACATAACCTAATATACAAGTTGTCGTAAAGAATTATATACATACGAAACGTTTCCTGCCTCTCCAATGCTCTCCTTAGACCAAAAATGGAAAACAATTGCAATAAATTTTAAGACGAACTAAAAACATACAATGAGTAATTTAAGAGTATTTCTACTGTCAATACTATCAGTATTGATACATAGCTTATCTATGCAAATATATGCCAGCAATCCCTGCCAATATGCAATAGACTATTTTGACAATCAAGCTTATACCAATCAAGATGGCACCATCAATTGGACCTCTGATTGGGTCGAAGCAGGTGATGACAATAATGATTCAAATGGAGAAGTAGGCGTTTATTTTGATGCCTTAGAACTAGATGACGACAACTCCAATAGTGTTTCGGCAACTCGTTCGGTAGATTTAAGCGGATACGAAACAGCCAGCTTATTGTTTACCCAAGAAAAATATGGCAATGGTTTAGGACCTGAAGATGTACTAGAGGTCCAAATATCAACAGATGGCGTCAATTATACCACCCTTGCCAGCTATGCAGGAACGGTAGACGACAATGGAACCTACGCAATTGACATTACCGACTACATTAGTGCCAATACCTCTATTCGTTTCCAACTGACAAGCGGTTTCAATCAAAACGATTGGGTCCAAATAGACAATGTTATTATTGAAGCTTGTCCGCTAGATTGCGAATTTTCTGGTCCAAGCATTGGAGCCAACTTAGTAGACGTTTCTGCTACAGGAGCAACAGATGGAACCATAAATGCTTCGGTTACAGGAGCTTATCCACCCTATACCTATTCTTGGAGCAATGGAGCAACTACCGAGGATTTGACCAATATTGGAGAGGGAGAATATACCTTGACCGTTACAGATGCCAATGGCTGTACTGCCACCCAAACCTATACGATCAACGAAGATTGCTGTGAATGCCCCAATGACCAAAAATTCTTTGGAGAAGGAACCGCATTGGTCACCTGTGCCGTTATGACCTCTACTGACCCTGCTCAGCAATATACAGTTGGAGCTTTTGATGTGACCCAAGCAACTTTCGACAACAACCTAAGCACCGTTACCGATCTACACCATCCCTCTTGGACCTTTGACAATCTCGGAAATGTTTTTGGCATCACCTTTGACAATTTGGGCAATGCCTATGTAACGGCATCTTCCTCTTATACGGATTTGGTAGATTTTGAAAACAATACGCATAGTTATGAAGTGGGCTATGGTACACTTGGTGGTGGAGTAGACGATTTGGGAGCAGCAGGAACAGTATACAAACTTGATGCCTGTACAGGAGAAGCCAGTGTTTTTGCCCAATTACCCCAACAAAATACAACTTTGGATTATGCTGGATTGGATGGCAATCTTTATGGTTCGGGAGCAACTAGAACATCAGGACCAGGATTGGGAAACATTGACTTTAACGAAGATTGCAACGAATTTTATGTCACGAATTTTGAAGATGGAAAAATCTATCGCCTAGATGCTGTTGGAGATACACTTGGCTGCTTTGATCCCTTTTCTCCCGATGATGGCAGTGCAGGCTTTGCCCCACTTGGCGAAAGAGTTTGGGCAGTCGCTTACAATCCCGACGATGGTCGAGTATACTACTCCGTTTGGAACAACTATGGCTTGGACTATTATGAGTCGCCTTCTGGGCAAGCCGTTTCAATGGTCTATTCTGTTGCCCTAGATGCCAACGGAGACTTTGTACCTGGATCAGAACAACTAGAATACGATGGTTCTGAATTTTTGGGATTGACCTATCCTTATGGACAACTGTATGACGTTACTTCACCCATTTCAGACATTGCTTTTAGCAGTGGAGGACTGATGGCGATTTCTCAAAGAAATATGGGTTCTGATGTGGTGGGTTGGAATCACTTATCTGTCACGCAAATCTTACAAGTTTGTGATGGAGCTTGGGAAGTCCGAAATACCTTGTTTCCTGGACGAAATGAATATGAAGGCTATGGAGGGGTTGACTTTTCTTATGACGAAACCTCTATTTGGGTAAGTGCGGCAGATATTTTAAATGACAATGGACCGCACGGATTACAAGGTGTCTTACTAGATGAATTAGCTTACGAAAGTCAAGCGACGAACTTTGAAGGCATTGCCTATGACCCTGCTTGGACAGGTGTGATAGGTGAAGATTTTAAAGGGGTTGGGGGAGACCTCGAAATATTTGGTGGAGCGTATTGTTTGTGTACGCCACCAGAGGTTATGGCTGCTGCTTTCCCCTCAACTTGTACAGGTAGCGATTCAGACAACAATGGCTATATTGAAATTACCGCTACAGATGGCGACCGCTACAACTATTCTGTAGGCAATGTTTATTCAGGTGATACAAGCTATACTAGTGCAATGGACATCACCAGTTTACCCCTACAAATAGCGACTAACCTGACTAACCCAGTCGATTCACAAGAATACACGATTCGAGTATTCAACACCAAATTGTGTTATACGGATACAACTGTCACCTTAATCGAAACCATTTGTTGCCCTCCCCAAATATGTCTCCCCATTACAATCATTAGAAATTAATCAAATAGTTTTTTTACATATTGATAACATACTTTTTTTGTTCTAAAGTACTTGCTTCTCATCATTGGCAAGTACTTTTTTTATTTGTACGGAACGCTGATTTTTCAAACTTTCATGTGTCCCCGCTATCCGTTACTATGGCGGCTTTTTTTCAAGACAGGACATGTAAAAAATCCGCCCAGGTTCAAGAATGTCATTAAAT
>JAHDIA010000014.1:16119-20069 GCA_020631035.1 Chitinophagales bacterium
TTTTACTTTTTCAAAGTTTGTCCCTAATTTTTTTTTTTCATATATTGAAAAAAAGCCGCCATATCCACTACTATCGGGCGTAGGCGTCGTTTCTCTATGCCCTTTGTCGGAATGTCATTCCATCCGCTTCACGCTCTACTTCTTTTTTGCCTTTTTCATATTTGAATTGGCACAGACCTATCACGCTATTAAAAAACTACCACTTTTGGGAAAATAGGATTATGTCTAGATGAATCACTATTTTTGCAGCCTCAAATCAATTAATTACAAGAGAATTTGAAAAGTATTGTAAATATTGGACTCAAAATGTGGCTTGCCACTTGGCTATTGGTGTGCTTACCCAGCATTGCCCAAACCTCCCCCAATTTGGTACTGACCTCTATAGAATTTGAGGGCAATAAAAAAACAAAAGAAGATTACCTCCAAAAGCTCCTTTTGTGCAAAGAGGGCGATGCCTTGAACCCAAAGAACTTGCAAAAAGACCTCTTACGTCTACGTTCCCTCAATGCATTTGCCAATGTACAACACCAATTAGACACCCTAGAAAACGGAGCAGCTAATTTGACCTTCGTATGTGAAGAAGTACAGACTTTATTACCTATAATCGGTCTGGGCTTTTTGCCAGGTAACGAATGGTTCAAAATTGGGGCATTGGATGTCAATACTTTGGGTTGGGGCATCGAGAGTAGCTTTTTCTATCAATTCAACCGACGCCACAGTTTCAATTTTAATCTCAAAGTCCCCAATATTGGTGGGAGTTCTTGGGGCATCAATACCAATTTGCTTTGGTGGGAGTCGGAAGAACCACTCTATTTTGAAGAAGCCGAGAGTCGATATTTTTACCGCAATCGAAGCGCACTGCTCACCGTCTCCTACGATATAAACAATTGGCACCAAATCGAACTAGGGGGAAGTTTATTTGAAGAACAGTACAAAAAACTCAACGAAATGGACTTTGGTCCTAGTGGTTTGGACGTATTCAAGCAATTGATCAAATTGAATTACCATTTTCAAAAGCTGGATTATTTTTACCACTATCGTTCGGGTTGGGCAAATACTGCGAGTTTTCAGATAGTATTTAGCAAATTGGGCTATGTACCAGAAGAAACCGAACCTTTTGAGATTTTTACCAATGATTTGCGCTACTATAAAAGAATCGGAAAAATGGGGAATTTTGCCAGTCGTCTAGTCTTTGGCATTTCGGCAAACAACCGCAGCCCTTTTGCCGCTTTTGTTGTAGATGGGCACCAAAATATTCGGGGGGTGGGCAACCGAATCGCCAGAGCAACCGCCATTGCTTCCCTGAATTTAGAATACCGTCATACTTTCAAGGAAAACAAAACTTGGGCATTGCAAGGAGTGGTCTTTACCGATGAGGCAGTGTGGCGAGAACCAGGACAAATGTGGGGCAAAACCCTAGATGGAGAAAATGAAGCCTACCGAATGTATGTCGGTGGAGGCATACGATTCATTCACCAAAAAATATTTGGAGCCATTGTCCGCCTAGACTTTGGCTTGAATATAAGAGATGCTGGAGAGAATGGTTTTGTGTTGGGATTGGGACAGTATTTCTAAAAAAAAAGCGCAGGATGAGCGGGAGGATGCTCGCTTGTACGAAGAGAAAAACATGCGTTGGTTAACCAGAATGCACGTAGCCTAGTATCACTGGCGTTGCCCCCTAATATGAATTTAGAATTACGATTTACGAATGTAGAATAGTTGAGTTTTTATTGTTTGAGTCAATTTATTCGTAACTCTACATTCGTAACTCTACATTCGTAACTCTACATTCGTAACTCTACATTCGTCATTCCAATTAGCTTGCTTTTTTCTCGTCTTTGATGCCTGCCTCAAGTTCCTCTTTGATGGACTCTTTGGCTGTGTTGAACTCACGAATGCCTTTGCCCAAACCTTTCATCAATTCAGGTATTTTGCGTCCGCCGAACAACAACAAAATGGCAAATAAAATAACTATCCATTCAAAACCGCCTGGTAATCCCATAATGGTAAATTTTGATGTTTTTTAAATCAATCTACAAAGTTAAGTCAAAAAAGTAGACCTTTCTACAAAAATGATGACAAACTGTGTTAAATAGTCATACATTCCATAGAACGTTGATAAGTAATATTCAAAAAATAACTTCAGCATTTGAGCTGCGACATTTTCCGATCTACTGCGTCAAAAATGCTCGCCTTAGCGCTGCTAGGACTGTGCTTTTTTCCTTTTATATCGAAAAATCTCTTTGCTGAAATGTCGAATTAATTATTTAAACATTACTAAGTTGTTTTTGGTTCTAGCGACTAGCTGTCAATGCTTCCTCTTTCCACTCAAAAGTGTCGATAAGGTGCAACATATCCTTTTTCAAAAACTCAATGGCTGGCTGAATAGAATCATAATTGGGGGTAGTCGAAAAATAGAGAGAGCCATAAAGGTAATTTTGAATGCTATCGGTCACAAAAAACTGCATAGACGAAGCCGTATTACCGCCTACATCTGAGAACAAACCATACACTTTGTTGGGAGTAGCAATATTGCGTTGGTCAATATATTCCGCCTTTTTGATGTGTTTGGAGGTCAATTTGTGGGCATCTTCGATAAGCATTGCCAATTTTGCCTTATCATTGATTTCTTTGTAACTCAGGTGGAACTTGGCATTCATATCTTTAAAAACCACATTCATCCAACAATGTTCGCCTTCATTTTTATGACGCAAATCGGGTTCTTTTTCCACTTCAGCATACTGAGGAATGTCGAAAGCAAAGGGGCAGCCATCGTTTTTAAAGTGTTGATAAGCCTTTTCGGGCAAGTCCATTCTAGGATAAGCTTTGGGTTTGGGAGTATATTCCCGACTACAGCCTACTGCCACAAAAAGCATACAAACAATGCCAAATATAAAAATGTGTCTGAGTTCCATTCTGAGTTCCATAAATTAGTTTCTTAACGTCAAAAGTAGTACAAAAGTATATTGGATTTTTTGATGTAAGTCATAAAAAATCGTACCAATCTTACCGATACAAATAAGTCAATCTATGAAAAGAACATAAAAAAAGGCAGCCTCAGTTGACTGAGAGCTGCCTTTGATTTGTAGTGTTTTTAGATAGATTCTTATGTTCTAACCTAGAAACATATGCATATCCAGATTGCGTCTGGCTTCGTTTAGCTTATCATAATCGAGCAACTGACGCTCAATGTAAGCTGGATAATCGGCTCTTGTATTTCTAAAAGCCTCTTTGCTGGTATATTTCTTGGCAAGTTGGTTGAACCTGTGTTTGAAATTCATGTTTAAAAAATTTGATCTTAGACTTAGACTGTACATTGTTTTAAAGTTTCATTGTTAAAGAAAAAGTGTTGTGTGTTTGACAGTGTGTGTTGTTTTTATATAGAATTGCCCGAAAATTTAAAGTACAGAAAAGCGACTGTCAAAAAAGTGATAAACAGAATGAATAAAAGTGGTCGAACTTTTTGTTTGAATATCAACTCTGTTTTGTTGCCAGCGTTGAGCAGCTCAATAAATCCCATAAAGTTGTTGGGATGCTTGTTTTTGATCGTATTTCCCGTCGCAAAATGGTGGCGGTTGGTCAATTTTTGATTGGCCGCCTTGAGCAACTGCAATGCTAGGTAGAGCAAACCCGATCTATTTCCACGCAAATACATATCGTAATTGCTGTGTTTTTGGGTGGCAAACATTTTGTTTGAGCGATCATTTGCCACAATAGACTCCAGTTCCTGTATCAGTTGTTGGAGCCTTTTTTCTGCCGAATGAGGTTGAAGCATCTTTCCATTGTTTTTGAGTGATTTGAAGGGTTCTTTGATAAATTTTTGGAGAGTGATTCTTGAACAAACAGCAAGGAGCCAAAGGCGACTGTATGGCTTGTTTAAGAATTAACTCTCTTCCGCAAAAATTTTCAAAGAACGAAGACTATGATTATGGTGCTATGTAAATGTGTCG
>JAHDIA010000723.1 GCA_020631035.1 Chitinophagales bacterium
ATTCTATTTAATAAATGATTTTTTTGTTTGCCCGCTAGTGCCAAAGCCATTGTCGGGCTGTTTTCTTGCAGATTTTCTATACTCACCAATGCCTTGGCATAAGTCAAAGAATCACCACACCATTGAATCGCCAAGTCATCACAGCAATTTTCTCGTTCGGATCTGATATTTGCCGCAATCCACCACACAGCAGGATGGTAATAAAACAATGTCTCTATAAAGGTCTGAATGAAATTGAATAAAAAATCGTGACGGGCAATATGAGCCAATTCGTGTGCCAAGATGGCTTCCAGCATTTTGGGGTCGGTTCCACTAATTGCCCCAATTGGCAATAAAATAATTGGTTTTACATAGCCTACAAGTATTGGCATTTTGACCATAGCCGATTCTGCCAATTGAACCGTTTTTTTAATCCCTGCTTTTTCACTCAAACGAGCCAAATCAAATTGCCATTTTCCAGCCAAGGGAGTTTGACCACTTTTTTTCAAACGATCTACAAACCACAAACCGCCCAACATTTTTACTAGAAAAAACAAGACTCCTAATAACCAAACATTGACAATAATAGAGAGGTGTTTGTTGCAAAAAACAACAATGCTCTCCCAAACACTTGTATGATTTTCTAGGGCATAAGTAGACTCCAATTGAGTCAATTGAAGCATCCAATTAGAATTGGTAAATTGACTCGCTTCCACAGCAAAACTACCACTTTGGGTATACAAATAAGCAAACGTAAAGACCGATGTTAAGAGTACAGTGACCAAAGCACTGTACACAATTTTATATCGACTTTGCGCACTTTGATTTTTGGCGAGCAATAACAATATAAAAGTTATTGCAGCAATGAGCGTAGCTTGCCAAAGTGAGTGCAAAACAGTCCAACCAAGGGCTTGAACCAATTCTGTCGGGATGAATTGTTGAGGCAAATAATTCATTTTTTCTCCTTTTCTATTTTTTCAATCAAAGCTTTGATTTCGTTTAATTCGGATTGTGAAGGATCGTGATTGCCCAGTGCCTGCATCACCAGTTTGCTAGCCGACCCCCTAAAGGCATTGGTGACAAATTTATTGAGTAAACTCTTTTGTGTATCATTCTCTTTGACCACAGCCACATAAATATGTTTACGTCCTTCCTCAGTACGACTGAGCATTTTTTTCTCCGACATAATCTGCATAAATTTAAGTGTCGTCGTATAGCCAACTTCCCGTTTTTGATTCAAGGTATCGTTGACAAAGCGTACACTCGAAGGGCCATATTCCCAAAGAATTTGCAGTATTTCTAGTTCCGAATCTGTTGGATGTTTGCCTTGCATAGTGGATTCAATTTGTATAATTGTTAATCTACGATAGTTTTCGTACTACAAATATATACGAACTATTTCGTACTTGTCAAGTTTAATACGAATTTTTTCGTAATAATTAAATGCTTTTAACATTTGAACAGTAGATTCAAAGGTGTCACATTTTTCAAATGTCCCTCTGTTTGATTTATCAGGTACTATTTAAAAGTGACACCTTTTTTTATTTAGATTAAGTATAGAACGGAACGTTGGGGGCTTCGTTTGCATTGTGTGCCCCTGCTATCCGCTTTTGCACGGCAACCGCTCCTATCAGGCGTAGGCATCGGTTCTCTTTGCCCCTTGTCGGTTCTTTTATCCATCCGCTTCACGCCCTGCTATTTATTAGAGAAAATTCCACACATTTTCTGTATCTTTATCCTTGTAAAATAATACAGCAAACAAGTGTCCGTCGGATTAACCCTCATATTATTGTTTTTTACCCTGATGTGTTCCGCATTTTTTTCGGGAATGGAGATTGCTTTCATTTCCATCAATAAGCTAGATGTTAAGATAGCGGGCAACAAGGGGGGGCGTGCCAGTCGTTTACTACAATTCTTCAAAAAACGAAGTTCGCATTTTATAGGAACAACCCTCTTAGCCAACAACATCGCCTTGGTCTTTTTTGGACTACTCATTGATTATCTCTTAGATCCTTGGTTTAGACAAATATTGCCGACGAGTCTCAGTGGAGACATTCCATTGTTGCTGTTGATTACATTGGTTTCGACTGTCATTATTTTATTTGCTGGAGAATTTATCCCCAAAAACTTGTTTAGGGACAAACCAATGGAAAAGCTCCTACGAGCCATTCCCATTTTTTATGGAGCCTATTGGCTATTGAGTTTGCCTGTTTATCTAATCGTTGCCCTATCTCGTTTTTTCTTGGGAGAAGAACAAGATATGGAATTACAAGAAACAGGCTTTTCTCGTATCGACCTTGAACACTATGTCCGAAGAATGCAAGACAATGTATCAGAAGAAAGTGAAATCACCACCGATATATTTTCCAAGACTCTCAATCTTTCTCAAATCAAGGCGAGAGAATGTATTGTTCCTCGAAACGAAATAGAAGGCGTAGAAGAAAATGCAGACCTAGAAGAAATCAAGCAAAAGTTTATTGAAACCCGCTTTTCTAAAATCATCGTCTACAAAGAAAACATAGATCAACCTGTTGGTTATTTACATCACTTGGATATATTGAAAGGTATACCAGAGCCTGTTATACACAAGCTAAAAATCTATCCCGAAACCAAGGCGGCCCGTGACATCTTGCAAGACTTTATCAAAACCCGTAAGAGCATTGCCCTCATTGTAGACGAATATGGTGGAACTGCAGGCATTGTCACAATAGAAGACATCATCGAAGAAATTTTTGGAGAAATTGAAGACGAGCATGATGACGAAAAATTATTAAAAGAAAAAATATCCTCTACACAGTTTCGCTTTTCTGGAAGGGTAGAGATAGACCTCATCAATGAAGAGTTTGGTTTGAATATTCCTGAAGGAGATTATGAAACCATTGCGGGTTACATCATCGAAAACCACGAAAGTATACCCGAAAAAAGAGCCGAAATCATCATTGATGGTTTTAGATTTGAAATTGTAGAGGCGACCCCTACTAAGATAGAAGAAATTTATATGGTTATACTAGAAGAAGATTAGCTGTAAAGTAAAGCATAGTAAAACTCCCCATTAATCCTATGCCTCGCTAGTTTTCAGACAGTTTCTAAGTATCTAAAAAAACAATTATGAAGAAATATTCTGCAATTGGTTTGATGTCGGGGAGCTCCTTAGATGGAGTAGACATTGCACACTGTTACTTTATAGAAAAGGACAACAAATGGCAATTTGAAATTGCTCAAGCCGAATGCATTCCTTATCCCGAAGCTTGGGTAGAGGTATT
>JAHDIA010000724.1 GCA_020631035.1 Chitinophagales bacterium
GTTACAGGGAAAAGCCATTTTGGGGGTTAGCTTATTGGATATTGATAGAAATTTAGCAGAACAGCAAAATTTGGAAAGCACACTTGGGGTTTTTGTACAAGATGTAGCACCTTATACGCCCGCTTTTTATGCAGGTTTAGAATCAGGAGATGTCATAACTGAAATCAATGGGGTGCAAATCAACAATACGCTTGAGTTGCTAGAAGTCTTGGACAAGATTCAAAAGGGTGCAGAAATTAACTTGGCTTACGAACGCCACAATCCCGAACAAGACGATTGGTTGGCAAAGTGCAAAACCATTGATAAATTAAGCTACGACATTACCCACGATAGTATTTCCCTCAACTGGACCATCAGTACCAAAGATTGTGAAAACCAAGAATACATCAAAGAATATGAAGTACACATAGACAGTACCGAAAAATTTCGTGCTTTGTCTCTTGTCGATTCTACCAGTGGAGAGATTGTCTATATGAAAAAATCAGCCAGTGTTACACCAACTTTGAGTAAACCAGCTTATTTGACCAAACAAAGATCACTAGACTTATCGGTTGCCAAACCTGTAGATGTTCAGCAAGATTACATCAGCTTTACAATGACAGAGTCTATGACGCACTTTCAATCCTATATGCAGGATGATACTATACCCGATAATGAGAAGCTGAATTATGCCATCAAAACAATGTTTGAATCCCAAAGAGAAAACATTGATCAGATGTATGACTATTTGCATGGAATGCTTTCACGTAAAATAGAGGCGAGTGAGGTCAATATAGTGGAACGTTTACAAAGCTTTGATTTGGCAGAAATCATAAAGGATGAACTAAAAGAACAGGGGGTCAAAACAATGCCCGAATGGGGGATACTCAACAATCGTCGTCAATTGGTGATGAAAAGTAAAGGGTATGAAGGAGCGCAAAATCAAACGGCGAAGACCTTTTTTACTTCTTTGTTTCCCAACGATTTAGATCGGAAATATAGTTATTTAATGGTACGTTTCCCACAAGCGGATAACTCCATTGCCTCTATTTTGTGTTCCAGTTTGTTTCCTTTGTTTGCATTTTTATTCATCGGTATCATTGTATACTGTTTTTATTACACCATCAATACAATGATTGCCCAAAAGAAACTCTCAGAATTGACTACCGACTTTATCAACAATATGACACATGAATTAAAAACGCCTGTGTCAACCATTAAATTGGCTTCAGAAATGTTGTTAGATGATGGAGTGCCAAAAGAAAGCAAAAACCGATACATCAAAATCATACAAGATGAAAATCAACGATTAGGAAGCCAAATTGAAAGAGTATTGCAAATTGCCAAAATTGAAAAAAGCAAAACCAAGTTGAGTCTTGAAAAACTCAATGTTCATGATATATTGACCAATGTGATGGGACACTCGCTTTTGCAAATTGAACAAAAAAATGGTGAACTTGCTTACAATTTTAAATCGGCAGCACCCGTTATAGAAGCAGATAAAGTGCATATCACCAATATTTTTAATAATTTATTGGACAATGCCATTAAATATTCTCCAAACCTACCCAAAATTAAGGTAGAAACAGAAGATAGAGGAGATGGGATTTTGGTTAAATTTAAAGACAACGGTATTGGTATGAGTAAAGAGGTGCAAAATAAAATATTTGATAAGTTTTATCGAGTACCTACTGGAAATTTGCACGATGTCAAAGGATTTGGATTGGGATTGAGTTATGTTAAGTTGATGACTGAAGCACACGGTGGAAACATCAGTGTAAAAAGCAAACCCAATCAAGGAAGTTTGTTTGAGCTTTTCTTTCCTCGCAAGCCCGAACAGCTAGCAACGGCTTAAAACTAACAAAGAGAGATACAAATTAATACCATTTAAAAACATTTTGATGAGTAGTACTAAAACAAAATTGTTATTAGCTGAAGATGATCCCAATTTGGGCTTATTGTTAAAAGAATATTTATTCATTAAAGGACACGATGTGACCCTTTGCGAAAATGGAGAACTCGCTTGGGAGGCTTTTAATAAAGCCGAATACGATTTTTGTATTTTGGACGTGATGATGCCCAAATTGGATGGTTTTTCTTTGGCGCGCAATATACGCCAAATCAATCAAAGTGTACCCATTCTCTTTCTTACCGCTAAGTCAATGAAAGAGGATAAGATAGAGGGCTTCAAAATTGGTGCCGATGATTACCTGACCAAGCCTTTTAGTATGGAAGAATTGCAGCTCCGCATAGATGCCATTCTAAGACGCTACAACTCGGGTATTCAAAGCAAAAAAGAACAAAATGAATTTGATTTTGGAATCTTTCATTTTGATCACAAATTGCAAGTGCTCAATTACGAAAATGAAGAAATTCGCCTGACTTCAAAAGAGGCTGATCTGCTTAAAATGCTTTGCGAAAACATCAATGATGTAATGGAAAGAGATGAGGCACTCAAAAAAATATGGCGTGAGAGCAATTACTTTACTGCTCGAAGTATGGATGTATACATTACCAAACTGCGCAAATACCTCAAGGTAGATCCAAGCATCGAAATCAAAAACATACATGGTAAAGGCTATCGCCTCATTACCCAAACCAAATCGAAAGTATAAACAGAAAATAATAGACCCCTGTTCAATTCAAAAGGATTCTATAGCATTGGCTGTAGAATCCTTTTTTTATTTATTAGAACGGAACGTTGGGGCTTCGTTTGCAAAGTGTGTCCCCGCTATCCATTGCAAGCTTGCGGGCTGACACACAGCGCAGCCCTACGCAAGGCTTTCCATTTCTATCGGGCGTAGTTTCGCTACTCTTTTTTCTTCGTCTCAAAACATATATTTTTCATTTTATAATTGCAGATAATTTATATTTGAACTAATGCCCCCCAAAAGCTGCATTTCTCCCTCAAATAGTTTATATTTGTCAATAGCTTTTTAAATGACATACTGGTTAATTCATTCTTTTACTTTAAAACCAATGATCAAATGAAAATAAACCTGCTATTTTAAAGCAAGTAAGACAACTTCTTATATTGGGAGGATCATAGAGGACTTTACTCCACTTAACAATATAATCTTTAAATAATTACAATTTGTAGAGGTGATACCTTAATGGGTTAAATATAGGTATGCCTAAACATATTGTTTTTACTGACTTAGTTTTTAACTAAATCTTTATAGGATTTCTATATCTATACCAATCTTGAGTGTTCAAGAATTGGCGGGATACCTTTGTGTAATAAATTCAATACAAATATGCAT
>JAHDIA010000725.1:0-437 GCA_020631035.1 Chitinophagales bacterium
CAGGCGACTGGATAGCTTGTTTAAGAATTAGCTCTCTTCCACAAAAATTGTCAAAGAACAGAGACTAAATAAAATAAAATTCTTCTAACAATTTAAATTTTAGACTATGGCTTATACAGCTTATTTAACAGTTGATGGAGAAAAATTTAGAGTACATCAATTGTCTTACAGTATGTACCAAAACACTGACGAAACAGGGCGTCCCGCTTCAGAAGTATTTGGCGGACAACTTCATTTAGAAGTAGAATCCAAACAAGACAACAACCTATTTTGGGATTGGATGATTAGCAAAAGTGAAAAGAAAGATGGAGAGATCGTTATTGAAGATCCCAAAACAAGCGGTGGTGAATTTAAGAAGATTGCTTTTACACAAGCTTATTTGACCAATTACACTGAAACTCTTGCTTCTACCAGCAATGAACCAATGATGGAAAACT
>JAHDIA010000725.1:447-3241 GCA_020631035.1 Chitinophagales bacterium
GAGGTCAATTCCTCTAAATTTGAAAATCCTTGGGAGCATTATTAATCAACTTCAATATTTAATGGTTCCCTAAGCCCAACTAATTGAGCAACTCCCCAAACATTTCATTGCCTATGTGTTTTGAAGTGTTGGGGCTCTTGCTCTTTACAACTCAATTTATTTTCTATGGCATTCATCATCCAAAGTTCCATACACATCAACGGCAAAGCTCTGAGTTTTTACAATAGTTTAAGCATTGAACAGGACATTCACTGGCACCATACCTTTGAACTCAATGTACCCATTCAGAGTTTGCTCAAAGCATTGGGAAAAGAGGATGCCATATACAAGCCACTTGAAAAACAATTTCAAGCTTGTCAAGAATGTCTCGGACAAAGTATCTCAACAGAATTTTGGCTGTCCAATGTTGCCTCTTCTCAAGGAAATACCTTTGTAGGACTGGTTACCAGTTTGTCTATCTCTCGTAGTTATGGTGGACAAATGGACATATTAGTCAATGGATACAGTCCTAGTATAGCAATGAGCAAAGGCTTCGATTGTGTCTCTTTTCACGATATGTCTCTTAGTGATATTTTTGGGCAAGTACACAGCGACTATGACCAAGCATCATTTAAACTTCAGTGCAATCCCAAACACAGCAATACCTTTGAATACATTGTTCAATACAAAGAAAGTGATTACCATTTTTTATGCCGCTTGGCAGACCGTTACGGCGAATGGTTTTACTACGATGGGGAACAGTTGTGTCTAGGACCTCCCGATACTTCCAACTGTATCGAACTGGGTTTGGGCGACTTGATGAGTAATTTTAAATTGTCGATGAATGTCGAACCTTTAAATTTTAAAACCCAACGCTACGACTACAAACAGACCGAATTGTACGAAGACAGTTCGGAGGGAAAAAGCGTCAATGGTTTGGGCGATTATGGCAATTTCACTTTTGACAAAAGCAACGACGTTTTTCCTCAAGAACCTATTGCTCCAATGGATTTTTTGGTTGAAAATAAAAACGATTTAGAAACCTATATCAAGCAAAAAAAGGCAATGTTGGCCAACAATCTTGTACACTTTGATGCTAGTAGCAAGCACACCGATTTAAGAGTGGGAACAGTGGTAGAATTAAAAGCCAATAAAAAATCTTCTCAATTCTCTGAGGCTGAACAGTATGGCAAATACATCATCATTCACATCAGCCACTTCTTAGACAATAAAGGGCATTACCAAAACCGCTTTACCGCCATTCCTGCTGATGTAGAATTTCCACCTGTCAATGTACACGTACATCTACCACAATGTGAAGAACAAATTGCCATCGTCAAAGAGAATGTAGAAGACCCTGACAATTTAGGGCGTATCAAAGTCAATTTTAAATGGCAAAAAGATGGACAAATGACTCCTTGGATTCGTTGTATGACGACCCACGCAGGAGCCGACAAAGGAATTTACTTTATACCTGAACTCGAAGAAGATGTACTCATTGGGTTTGAAAACGGCGATCCAGAACGCCCTTATGTACTAGGGTCAATGTATCATTCACAACAAACACCCGCTTATTTCAAAGATCCCAACAATTATATGAAGGCAATTCGTACCGTAAGCGAAAATGAAATTCATTTATACGACGAACCTGACAAAGAGCGCATCAAAATATTTAATAAATCCAGTCAAAATGAAATTGTTTTAAGCCTCGATGGAAGCGGTAAAATAAGAATCAAAACCAAGGGCTTACTGGAAATGCAAGCAACCGACATCACTATGAACGCCAGCAACAATATGAGTGTAACAGTTGGCAAAGATTTAAGCATTAGTGTAGGCGAAAATACCAATTTTAGTGTAGGCAAAGATATAGAAACCACCATTGGTGACAACGCCACCATTTCCACAGGAAAAGATACAACAATTACTGTAGGAGAAAAAATGTCTATGCACGCTGGCGACACCACCGAAATCAAAAGTGGCAAAGACATCAATATCCAATCAGAACAAGCGGGCATCAGCCAAAAATCACTCAAGGACAACAGCATTGAAGCAACGGGCAATGTTACCGTCAAAGCTACCCAAAATTTAAATTTGGAAGCAAGCATCAGTGCCGAACTCAAAGCCAATGCTACGACCACTGTTTCTTCTACAGGTCCAACCACAGTAAAAGGCGCATTGGTCAATGTCAATGGACAAGGTCCAGTAGCAGTCAAAGGGGCAATGATTACACTGAATTAAATTTAAATGATTGGTTTAAATGAAAAGTTACACACGCCCACTCAATTTTGGGACAATCTTAAAGAGAAAACAACATCCAGAATGTCATCGAATCGAAACCTCCATTGCCAACAATATTTTGTTGATTTTGACCACTCGACTCGGTGAAGATAGATACGATCCTAAATATGGATGCGATGTTTGGGACTAAGATTTTGAAGTATTGGCCAACATAGATAGCCAGAAAAATCAAATTGCAAATTCGATAGCCAATACCATCAAAAAATACGAAAAACGCTTGACCAATATTATAGTAAAGGTAGACATACAAGATCAAGAACTGATCAATAGTGAAGACAAAGAAGTTCGAAAAATTAAAAAGAGAATTCTCGTAAAAATCAATGCAAAATTGATCAAAACGAATGAACACTTTTTCTTTGAGGAAAAAATTTACTTTAGCCCCGTTTCTTTGGATTGATGGGGATTTATGGTTCTTTGACATAAAGTGTGGTGAATGTGCCAAGCAAAAAATGTAGGGAGCGCAGCGACTGAAGCCTTTGCTTGGAACTATTCACTTTGTCACACTTTATGTCAAAGA
>JAHDIA010000726.1 GCA_020631035.1 Chitinophagales bacterium
CCGCTATTCACTACAAGTTGTAGATGCGATAAATCGCATCTCTACAAGCTTTCCGCTGCTATCGGGCGTAATTTCGCTTCTTTTTGTCCTTCGTCGCTCCATTTTTTGAGAATCTAATTAATTTAATGCCTGGCATCTTGAAAGCGTAGGATGTTGCGGGTGGATGAACGCTTGTACGAAGGACTGAGTATGCGTTGGTTAACCAGATTAAGCGTAGCCTCAAAGTCACGCACATTGCACCATAAAAATAAAATAGCAAATTCCATTTACCAAAGCTACAAATGGGTGTTTTGACAAATACTAGCAATAACCTCTAGTAATGCCTAAGAAATTCGTTATCAATCTAATAAGCGATCTACTACCTCAAAAGCCTTCACTTTTAAAACCCTATTAGCCAATCAAAAAAGTCAAAAAAACCTTCAATTAATCCCTTACTTTTGAGCAAAAGGGAACAATAGGAGGATGTGCAAATTTGGTACTATACCACATCCTCCTAGACCTCTTAAAACTCTCACATCTATCTAGATCTCCCTCATTTATTAATTGCAGTCTGTTATTCCCTTGTAGAGGAATGAATTGACTGGTTATCAAATTATGTAAAACTTTGTTTATGAAATCAACATTTATTTTTCTCTCATTTTTTTTATCTAGCATACTGTGCTTTGGTCAGGGGGCTTCTAGCAATGTATCTCAACACTCTTCTCAATGTGGGCAAGACAAAATATTTAAAGATTGGCTAAATGCTTCTCCTAAAAATGTGCAAAAGTGGGAACAGGCAATCGAAGATTACAAAAAAAACAAACATGTCAACAACTTTAAATCCAATGATAGCATTCAAATTCCCATCAAAGCACATATCATTAGAAAAAGCAATGGCAAAGGTGGATTGACTGAGAATGATTTGATTCAAGCATTGCATTATCAAGTCAATGCCTTGTATGCCAATACTCCTTTTCAATTTTATTATTCTGATATTAAGTTTATTGACAGCGATGAGTACTATGTTCTTTCCAACCAAAATGAAGGAGTCAATTTATATCTCTCGGACCACGACCCCAATGTGCTTAATGTTTACTGTGTTTCTTATTTGGATACAGGCTATTCGGGCTTTGCCCAATTCCCTTGGTTTGACAATAACAAATTTGTGGTAGTTGCCAACTACGGATGTCATACACATACCTATGCTCACGAATTGGCACATTATCTTGGGGTATTGCATACGCACGAAACTGCTTGGGGGAAAGAGTTGGTAGATGGTAGCAATTGTAATGATGCTGGTGACTTGATTTGTGATACCCAAGCCAGTCCTGTATTGGATGGGTATGTGAATGTAGATATGGCTACTTGTACTTACAATGGTACAGAAACAGACGCCAATGGGGAAAGCTATAATCCAGATGTATACAATTGTATGGCTTATGGTCCTTGGAATTGTCAGCCTAGACATTTTACGGCTGGTCAAGTAGATAGAATGTTGTTTTATTACAATGATTCAAGAATGGCACAACTGAGCAATCCGCCTGCTTATATTCCTAGCAATTCTTGTATTGCTGGTGAAGACGACGATTTTGATGGCAGTTGCAATGCCGCCGATGTTTGTGCTGGAGCTTGGGATGTTGACAGTGACAACAACGGTACAGCCGATGCTTGCGAACAATGCCCTGCTGTCAACTTTGAGACAGATGATTGGGAAAACTATGAAGGTAACAATGGTTGGTTGTCTACTTTGGAAGAGGGAGCATATACGGCACATCTTAGTGGCAATGCTTGGCAGGCCATAAGTATAGATTATAATGTAACACCCAATACCAAAATTGCCTTTGATTTTAGAAGTACGGTAGAAGGGGAAATCCATGAAATCTCGCTAGAAGATGGACTAGATTTTACCCCCTTGTATAGATTTATATTGTATGGAACACAAAACATTACTGAAAACAACGCTATTGCAGATTATGCCTATACTGGCGAAGGAGATTACCAACATTTTGTCATACCGATTGGCAATTATCATTTGGGTTTGCTAGCGTATTTGGTTATTAATTGTGATGAAGACAATAGATTTACACCTGCCAATTCTTATTTTAGAAACATCCGAATATTTGAGGATAGCAACAACGACAATTTGTGTGATGATGGCAACAATACAGGCAATGATTGTATCTCATTGAGTAGCACTTTTGCTGATAATCCATTGACGCATTCTGGTTCAGGGGCTAATGCTAGCACTTTAAATTTTGCCGAAAACCAAAAAAATGTTTCTTTTATCATTTCCAATATTAATCAGCGATTGGGAGGACCGAGCAACAAACGCTATATAGAAGAGGTTACTGTTACCTATGTCGATGCTTCTGGAACGACTCAAACTTATGGAGTATACAGTGGTGCCGATGTCAGTTCTGTCAATGTGTATATTACAGAGGCAGTACAATCTGTTAGTGTAAGTTTAGCAGATATTTTAGATGGCAATTCTGGTTCTTCTACTATGAGTATCAGTTTTAGCAATGTTAATTCGTGTCAAGCTACGGATGCTCCCCCTCCTTGTAATGATGCGGATAATGATGGCATTTGTGATGCCGATGATGTTTGTCCCAATTTTGATGACAACTTAATTGGAAGCAGTTGCGATGATGGCGATGCTTGTACCATTGATGATGTATACCATAATGATTGTAATTGTGTGGGAACTTTTTCAGACAGCGATGGTGATGGGGTTTGTGATGCCAATGATGTTTGCGCTGACGGAGATGACACCATAGATTTAGATGGCAATGGAACACCTGATGCTTGTGATGCGCCTACTGGTGGTGGATGTACGAATACTACTTTCAACTTCTCGCCCAACCCACTTACCCACTCTCGTAGTGGCAGTAGTTCTAGTACGCTTGATTTGACTGCAAATTCTAGTGATGTCACTTTTAGCATTAGCAACATCAATCAAAAACTTTCTGGTAAGGCTGATCGAAAATATATTGAAGAAGTAACCGTTACCTATGTGGATGCGTTAGGTACTACTCAAACTTATGGCGTTTATAGTGGAGCCAATACCAGTTCTGTCAATGTCAATATTTCAGGAGAGGTTCAATCGGTTACAGTCAGTTTACAAGATATTTTTGATGGCAATACCAGTAGCAATATGTCTATTGATTTGGGGATTGTCACAGCATGTGTTGAAAATGGCAATCGTCTTGCTAATGATTTAAATTTAATTGGAGAGATGTCAATTGTTCCCAATCCA
>JAHDIA010000727.1 GCA_020631035.1 Chitinophagales bacterium
CTTTGGAAAATAAAACAGCGTTTCTTAGGTGATTGACCCAGTATTTAGTTGTGCTTGCTTGTTCTTGGGTAATATATGTTCCTGTTAAATTGGAAACAAAAGGAATTGTAGGAGCTCCTAAGGTTATTTTTTGTACTTCCTGTTCAAAAGTTTCCAAGATTGGATCTAGCATATAAGAGTGTCCAGCATGAGAGGTATGCAATTTTACAAAATCAACATTATCAGCCTTCAATTTTACCATCAACGCTTCAATTTTCTCTTCTTCTCCTGCAAACACACATTGTTGGGGACCATTGACTGTTGCCAAGTCTACGCCATAAGCAGTATACTTTTCTGCCTCCTCTTGTCGGAGTACAACACTCAACATATCGCCCTCTGGCAAATCGTATACCAATTGTCCTCTTTTGACTAAGAGTTTCAAAGCATCTTCAAATTTAAATATACCACTAAGGGTTGCAGCCACATATTCTCCAATGCTGTGTCCAGTCACACAGTCCACTTTTATTCCATAAGAGCTGACCAACTTCGCCAAGGCATATTCAAATAAGTAAATCAATGGTTGTGCATATCGGGTTTCATTGATGTTGTGAGTAGCTTCACCAGTTGGATATAAAATTTGTTTAAAATCTACATTTGTTATCTCTTTTAGCAATGCCAAGCCTTTGTCTATTTCTTGTTTGAACACTTCCTCTTGCTCGTACAAATCTTTTCCCATATTGACATATTGCGCTCCTTGTCCTGGGAACATCCAAACGATGTTTTTGGTCTCTGCTAGGCAACTAACAATATTGTCTCTTTTGGTCGCTTCTTCTAACTTTTGTACAAGCTCTTCCTTGCTCTTAAAAACAATGGGCAATCGCTGGTCAAAATGTTTGCGTCCCACTTGAAAAGTGTGAGCCGCATTTGACCAATTGATGCACTCATTGTCTTGTACAAAAGCACTTAACTTATTGATGTATCTTCTCAGTGATTTTTTGGTCTTGGCAGAAAGTGTGAATAAATTGATTGGATTTTCTTCTGCTAATTCTTGTGATGGGGCTTCTTCTAAGATGGCATGTACATTGGTTCCACCGACCCCTAAAGAACTCACACCTGCTCTCAAAGCTTCACCATCTTTTTTTGCCAACTGACTCACCTTATCATTGACATAGAAAGGTCCGTCATTAAATCCAACAAGTGGATTGGCTTCTTTGAAGTGGAGACTTGGTGGCAATGTTTTGTATTTCAAGCTCAAGGCTGCTTTGATCACTCCCGCTGCGCCTGCTGCTGTGTCTAAGTGACCAATATTTGTTTTTACTGAGCCCAAAGGAATCTTTTTTTCTATCCCTTTGAAGGCATTGTTGAGCGCAGCAATTTCGATGGTATCTCCCAAGCTTGTACCTGTACCATGTGTTTCGATAAAATCAATGGAATCGGGATTAACTTTGGCAAATCGCTGTGCCAATTTGAGGCATTCGCTTTGTCCCTCCACACTAGGTGCAGTCAAACCAATTTTTCTTTTACCATCGTTGTTGACGGCACTACCTTTGATGATGGCATATATATGGTCACCATCTTTCATTGCATCGACCAATCTTTTTAAAACCAAGACTGCTGCCCCTTCTCCAACAGTTGTACCACTTGCATCTTTGTCGAAGGCTTTGCAGTGTCCATCTTTGGACATAATGGAACCTTCTTCGTAAGGGTAGCCAAAATATTTGCTTGAATTGACAAATATTCCTGCTGCGGCTGCCATATTTACTTCGCCAAAAATCAAGGCACGACAAGCTAGGTGTATTCCAGTTAAAGAACTAGAACAAGCAGTGGTCAAATTCATAGATGCTCCTTTCATATTCAATTTGTAGGAAACGAGCGGTGGTAAATAATCTTTATCAGAAATATGCTTTAAAATAAAATCAGAAACATATTGTTCTTGATTGGTCAACTTAGCATAGATTCTCCAATTTAAGTCATCAGAACCACTGTTGTACAAACCCACCAATCCCTTTGTTTCATCGGGTATGTATCCAGCATCCTCAAAAGCTTCCCAGACACATTCGTGTAAGATTCTGTTTTGTGGTCCAAGGACTCTGGCTTCATCTGGTGTATAATCGAAGAAAGGCGCATCAAAGTATTCTTTGTCAGTAAAATCGGGTACTGCCCTAACAAAACTGTCACTGGCAATGATCTCTTCGCTCACTCCCATCTGGCGCATTTCCTCATCTGACAAAAAGCGAAAAGCCTCTACACCATTGAGCAAATTATCCCAAAATTGTTGCCAATTGTTTGCCCCTGGAACACGACAAGACATGCCAACGATGGCAACCTCAAAACCTGTATATTTTTTATTAGTACTCATTGTTGATTAGTTTATTAAATGCTGATTCCATAGTATCTGCTAGAGCATCAATGTGTTCTTCTTCTTCTTGAACATCTACTTCTTGTCCATTCAAATAAACTGCTAATTTTTGAATATTGGATTCGCTGTAAATATTTACTAGCGGAATTTGTACATTGAATGCAGAATTGATTTTACTCAATAATTTAATTGCCAAAATGGAGTTCCCCCCCAAGTCAAAAAAGTTACTTTTGATGCCAATTTCACTTTGGGGTTTGTTTAGCACTGTTCCCCAAATTTCTACCAATTTTGCCTCTATGTCATTTGACGGTTCGATATAGTCCACCCCACTATCCATTCCTATACCTTCAATTTCTACCAGAGCCTTTCGGTTGATTTTCCCATTAGAAGTAAGAGGAAGACTTTCAATTTCTGCAAAACTTGCTGGGACCATATAATGTGGCAATTTTGCATTAAGGTATTCTCGCAAATCATTGGAATAAATTGTTTGATCCGAAACAATGAATGCTCTCAATGCCTTATTTCCATCTACATCTTCGTAAGCAATCACTGCCGTATTTTTGACCGTAGGATGTTGCAATAATGTATTTTCGATTTCTTCTAACTCAATACGGTAGCCATTTATTTTGACTTGATTGTCTACTCTGCCCAATAGTTCGATTCTTCCATCGGGAAGCCATTTTGCCAAATCCCCCGTATTGTATATTCGCTCTGTGCTATCTTGACCAAATGGATTTTTGACAAAACGTTCAGTGGTTAAATCAGCTCGGTTGTGGTAACCTCTCGACACCCCATCTCCACCAATATAGAGTGTCCCTACTACACCTATTGGACACAATTGAAGGTGCTTGTCTAAAATGTAGATTTGGGTGTTTTGAATGGGTTTACCAACTG
>JAHDIA010000728.1 GCA_020631035.1 Chitinophagales bacterium
CTAGAAGCCGATAGCATTTTGATGGGCTTTGGTTTGGATTCAGACGCCATTCATTCACCCAACGAACATTACGGACTGTTCAATTTTTACAAAGGCATAGAAACCATCCCGCATTTTTATGAGGAGTATGTGAAGCGATGCAATGCGTGACAAATTTAGAATTACGAGTTACGAATGTAGAATATATTGAATGAGTGCCATTAAGCAATTCGTAATTCTATTCTACATTCTAAAATCGTAATTTGAATTATTGTGCAACGTATGTGGGGCTAGGCTGCATTTTGGTCAGGTTAGCCAACGCATATTTTGGGCTGCGTCTTAAATTTTTATCCATCCGCTCATCCTGCGCTTTGGGATTTTTGCCTACTAATGAGAATGTACAAACCGCTTTACTAACAAGGTAACTCTAAGTGTTAAGCGATAGCGTCACTTGAAGTTGAAGCAGGGCAAGTCTGCGACTTGCTACTATCTACAAATTACAAACTTGCTTTACTTTGGGTTTCAGTTGCAAACTGAAACCTACTAATGAGAATGTACAAACCGCTTTGTTAATTCACAATTTATAACTCACAATTCACAATTTAAATGAAGACCTACCCCTTACTAATTATCTTGCTGCTATTGGCGGCCTGTGCTTCCGATTCCCAAAAACAAACCGAAACCAAAGTCGAACAAGCTGTACAAGCCGCCAAAGAAGCTGCCACCAATGGAAAAACTGTTCCCAAAAAAGAAAATGTAGCGAAAAAGAATACTCAAAACACAGCCCAAAAGAACACACAAAAAGTCCTCAAAGAAGGCGATCCCCAATTGAGGCGAAAAAACATTGGACGGAAAAGCATAGAAGATAAATTTAGAGATATGAATGCTGTCGAGGTCGGAGAACAAATGCCCAAATGGCAACTCAAAGACATAAATGGTAGTGAAGTCAATTTGGCACAATACAAAGGCAAACTATTGGTGATAGATATGTGGGCAACTTGGTGTGGGCCCTGCTTGAAACAAGCTCCCCATTTTGCCAAACTAGCGCAAGAAATGGAGAGCGATAAAGTAGCATTTATTTCGGTTTCCCTAGACGGTGATTTTGCCTTTTGGAAAAAATACCTCAAAAACAATCCCAAAGAAGGGACGCAATTGTGGGCGGGCGAGTCAGAGGCCAATCCCTTGTACTGGCTGACCTATATGGACTTTACCCGAGACAACGAACCCAATATCATTTCGAGACTTCCGACTTTCGTCATCATTTCTCCCGAAGGTGAAATATTGGCGAACAATGCGCCTAGCCCAAGTTCAGGTAAATTGAAGGAGCGGGTGGAGAAGTATTTGGGGGAGATATAGTCTGAACCTTGATTTTTGGGATGTATAGGATTACCTGGATTTTTAAGATCAAGATTGTTAAATTAAGTGGTAATTAAAATTTTATCAAGGTAATCCCAAAAATCAAGCACATCAAGGCGGTCCGACGATTCGGTTCAAGACAATTATTTCCCATGACAACGCTTATACTTTTTGCCACTACCACAGGGGCAGGGGGCGTTGCGAGGGATTTTGGTGGAGATGTTGGTTTTAGAGAGTTGGGATAGATAATAGAAATCAAGATTTGATTTAGCTTTTTGGTATTCTGGTGAATTTTTGTTTTGAGGCGATTCTAAAATCTCTAAGACTTTTTTTTGGCATTGTATAGCTTTTTGTAACTGGTTTAGTTCATAATATGTCTCAGCCAAAATACCTGTGGTTATTGCTACTTGTGAATGTTGTATGCCTAAAACCTTTTTAAAGATAATGAGTGCTTTAAATAAATAGAATTCAGCTTTTTTAAATTTAGTGTTTTCAAAATAAAGAATAGCTAGATTTTGATAAATTTTTGCTGTGAAAAGATGCTTAGAGTTAAATATCTTAAGATAAATGTTTATTGATTTTTTATAGTATTTTTCTGCTTCATTAAAATTGTTTTTCATTCTATATATTTGACCAAGATTGTTGTAAGCAATAGCTAAACGGGGATGGTACTGGTCAAGTATTGTTTCTGCAATTTTTATAGCTTTTAATTGTGTAGATTCAGCATTGTCAATCTCCCCTAAATCTAAATATACTGATGAAAGGTTGTTGTATAATGCAAAAACTAAAAAGCCATCATTAAAATTGGCTTGTAAATTAGTTTCTATTTTTTGGTAAGTATCCTTTGCAAGTAAATATTTTTTTTGATGGTGATAAGCATTTGCTAAAGTATTGTAAAGAGCATACTTTGTTTTAAGATTTTGAAGTGGGTTTTTATTAAAGAGCTCTATAGATTTTAAACTTGTTTCAACTGATTTAGACAGTTTGCCTTTTTCTAAATAAAGATTAGCTAAGTAATTTAATGATAATATTTTTTGAATAGAAGGGTGTTGGTTGGTGTGTGATAATTTATGTTGTATTTTTTTAATTGTTGCAATAGCACCATCATAATCCCCTGTATATTTTAAATAGTCAGATTTTAATCTTAAGGTTATTAGGTTTTCATCAAATAAGCTTTCATATTTTTCATAAAGTCTATTACCTGCTTCATTAATATTAATATCCCAATAAAATCTAATCAACGGAATCACAATCTCCTCCAAAATATTCTCCATTGGATAGCCTTCTACTTCCGCTTCCTTCAATTGACTCTCTAACAAATCTATTTTAATCCGTATTTTTTCATACTCTTCTGTACTTTTAAAATTGGTGTCGAAGCGATTTTCTAAAAGAGGAGCTTCTCTATTAAAATTAATGTTTTCAAACTCAATGGTAGGTAGACTGCGAAAACTATAAATATCTTGTGCAGAAGTAGCAAGTAAGCGAATGTCTTTTGCTTTTATCCAAAACAAAACAGGAATATTCAAGTCAAATATCAATTCTCTTGATTGATTAAAAGCTGCTAGTGCATCAGGATATTTGCCAAATAAATAATCTAGGTTGTTGACAATAATGCCTTTTAAATTAGGGTTTGTGTCAATGACTGTTTTTAGTTGATAAGGAATAGGGGTAAAGTATTCTTTTTCTTCTAGTAAAATGTCTATTACAATAAAATCTTTATAAGACAATCTTTCTTGTACTTGACGGTTGACTTCTTGGCGTAAAAAGAAGTTAGGGGTGGAACAAAAGAGCATAGCAGCCTTATTGAAATTGCTAAAGAATTGAGCAATTTCTGTTATTTTTTCATAATAGGCTTTGCTATCCTGGGCATCTATATGGATCTTCG
>JAHDIA010000729.1:0-2704 GCA_020631035.1 Chitinophagales bacterium
GCGACTTCTTTTTTGTCTTTGCTTTTTAGCTCAATCAAAAAATCAATGTCACTTTTGCCTTCTTTAAATCGACCATCTACCAAAGAACCAAATGCATACAATTTGGCAACGCCATACTTTTGACAAAGCTGATGAACGGCATCCATCCTATCTTGTAGGAAAGGATCAATCATTTGGATTCAATTTGACTGAGAATACTACGGTCGGTGATTTTATCTTCATCGACCAAGAGCAATGCTTTGGACAAAATGATGGACAACATACCATCGCCCTCAAAAGGAATAAATTTGGTCTGGGCTTTGGACTTTTTAGAACGGTCAGGAACAATACACAAATATGCATCATTGGGAGACATCAAAATATTGCCACTACCCATATGGATTTTGTATGTTCGGTATTTGCCTTGGATTTTTAAATAACGTCCTTCAAAACTAGCAACTTTACCAATCTTCATTTTAGGGACAAGACGTTTTAAAATCTCTGCACGGGTTTTGGCGGTTTCGCCCAATGCTCCAAAGGAATGAGCACGCCAATAACGTCTGGTATTGTCATTGCCACCATCGTTCCAAGTTGGGTCATTACCAATACTGGTGACACCAACAAACAAATCTATATCCCGCATCACTTCAGAAAAAATGAGTGCAGGGACTTGATCTAAGTTGAGTTGTTCCCCCTTTCGGTAAAAACGTACTTGATCGGTAGAGACCAAACCTTCTACATTTTCATCGTAGACATATTGCAACCAATAAGACGCACTATAATCTGTATTGGGAATGTTTTTGTGTGCCAAATCCCAATCGTACATATTGGCAGACCAGCCCCTTTGGCGAATCAAAGCATACAATTGAGAAGATTTGAGCATGTGGCTGGCAAAGCGATTGGAGTATGAACGAGTACGAATTTCTGCATCGGTCAAAATGTAAACTTCTCTGAAGGCTTGTTTGAAAGCTTGTAGGCGTTCCTTGTCTAGTAAGTAATTGCGCCAAGCCAATACATAATTCGCTTCAAAACCGATGGGATGCCAAAGGCGGACTTCTGTCTTTTTACTTAATCCTTTGATGGGAGTGCCTTCCACTTCCATCATTTCATTGCCATTCCAAATACCATTTTTATTGGTTTTGCCTGTCTGGAAGTTCCAAATCAAATCTTTGGTGAGAATCTTGACAAGTGGGTGGTTTAAATAATTCTTCTGCCAATCATTGTAGGCAATCGGTCGGTCATTGTTGTAAAAGGTTTCGATGCGTGCTTTTTGGGTACTCAAGGCATTTTTGATTTCCTTGCATTTGCGTCTAAACTCAGCCACTTCTTTGGGATGGTTTTCTTTGAGTTGTTTGGGAAGTGTCTTTTGTTTTTTACCATCTTTATTTAGATAATAAGTTTCCCATTTTTTGATGTTCTCAACAGCAAATACAGCAGAGAAATCTCCTATAAGTTGAATCAATCTTCCTTCTTCATTTAGACTGTGACTTTCGATAACTGTTTCTTCCAATTCCTCTTTGGTGTGTCCCGATTTTTTACCAATGTCTTTCAGCGCTTTGTCTACTTGTTTGATGACAGTTTTATTTTTGACTTTATTTTTAATAAAACTCAATCGAGGAACTGCGATTTCTTTGTCGAGTTGAGAATAAATGTAAATAATATCTTTGGTATCCTTAGGACTAGTGGCAGCAAATTTATCTAGTAATTCTAAAATACGATTGTCATTTACCACCAACATAGAATGGATAAAGCCTCGTAGGATACGACCACCCAATGAATAGTAAAAATAATTTTTGCCATCACTCAAAGTATACCAATTTTCAGGAATAAAAAAGTTGCCACCTATTTTATCTTCTCCATATACTTTGTATACCCATTCAGGAGTTTCTCGTTCGCCTCCTACATCAGCTTGAATGGCTTCATTGGCAGCAGGTAGACCAATGCGTTTGTAGCGTTGGGCATTTTGACGGCTTTTGGCAATACAATCATTGATCCATTTTAATCCAGACTCAATAAATTTTTCTTTGCCCAATACATTTATCAATTCCTCCAGTTCTTTGTACCATTGCTTCGTGGGCATTTTTTTATGCGAATCCAATGTAATAAAATGGGCAAATAGATTGATCCATTGCTCGCTTACTTCGTAGTCGTTGTCTAAGAATTTTAGTTTCATCTTTTTGTATTTTGCTGGGTTTAGCCACCAACCAAAGGGGTGAGTTTGATAAAAGAAAGTTCCATATTGTCGCTTAGTTGTACTTGTGTTTCAAGTGTCTCTACTTGTTCGTCATTGACCAGTACAAAAAAACCGTTTTTCTTAAAGGCATCCAATGCCAAATAATATTGCTTTTCGGCATCTACCTGTCTGTTTTTTTTGAGTTTGTAGCCATTGAGGGTTACTTCGGCATTGGTCGGTTGAACCAGAGTATTGAAATATTCGGGTAGTTGAGTGTTGTAGGTTTCGACTTCCTTGTAGACCCGTTCCCGAATCAAATCTTGGAGTGTACATGTTTGTACCTCCATTTTAATGTTCATTTGGTGTTTGGTTTTGCCACCAATGGTATCGTCTTTGATGATGATGTTCATATTGTAGGATTTGGGGTTAAAGAGGTAAATGCAAATATAGGGAATTCAAAATTGGTTGCATAATAGTTAGAAATCCAGGTGTCTGCCCAAATTCCCAAAATGTAGGGGCAGACCCATGTGTCCGCCCGAACAGGAAACACAC
>JAHDIA010000729.1:2804-3219 GCA_020631035.1 Chitinophagales bacterium
ATAATGTAGGGGCAGGTTTTATGCCTGCCCGAACAGGAACCGCCCACATAATGTAGGGGCAGGTTTTATGCCTGCCCGAACAGGAACCGCCCACATAATGTATGGGCGGACCTATGTGTCCGCCCGAACAGAAAACCCAAAGCCCAGCACGAAGCGGATGGAAAAAACGAACCCACAAAGGCAGACCAGAACCGATGCCTACGCCTGATTGACGGACATACCATGTATGACGGAAAGCAGGGACACAAGTACAGACGAAGCCCAAACGTTCCGTTCAAATATTTAAAAAACAGGCAACCTTTTGCAAATTGCCTCCGTTGTTGTATATTGTAAAAGCATTACCTCAATGAATATAGCTTTGAAAATACCACTAGACACAGCAGATGAGTTACTAGCGGGCTGCAAACAAGGAGAT
>JAHDIA010000730.1 GCA_020631035.1 Chitinophagales bacterium
CCAATGCAAAAATTCTCTTCTTTGTGGACAAATCCAGCTTCTGTAATTGGTTCAGCAATTTCTACTTTTAGTCTTTCCTCTATGACTTTTTTTAAGGCGTTGAATCTTGCGACAGCACCTTTGTCATCAGCATCTACAATAATCCCGATATTGGTGTTGTTGGTATTCTCCAATGCTTCGATGAGGGCGGCTTCAACTTTATTTATCCCTCCTGCATTTTTGACAAACGAGTTTTGGAATTTTTTGGGATTGGAATATCCTTTGGGTGGATTTAGTTTGCGTTTCATCAAAATGTTGGTCAATGCCAGTGCGTCCTTTCCCTCCACAATTAATTTTTGTGCCATTACCTTATATCCATTTTGAGTTCCAAACTGTTTTCTAGTCTTTCAGTATCGTAAATAACCGCTTCTATTTTTCCTTCACGACTTTTTTGCAAACGAATGAATTCTGCTTCGTCTTTGTATTCCTCTTGGGAGGCGACATAGTAAAAACTTCGGATGGCATCTTGGCTATGGGTGGTGACAAATACTTGAATGTTCCATTTTTTGGCGTACTTGAAAATCATCTCCCACAATTTTTCTAGGACGGTGTAGTGTAGTCCCAACTCAATTTCGTCTATGAGCAACATTTTGCCTTGTGCGCTTGCTAAGCTGATAGCGACTAGGAGAATGCGTTGTACACCGTCTCCGAGCGTTTGGAGTGGGAGTGGTTTTTCAACATTTTTTAGGCGAATTTTGACGGAGTCTCGCCCTACGGTAAAGCGGACTAAATCTGGTTCGATGGTGTTTTGGAGGACTTCGATTACATCGTCTTCTTTGGGGGTGAGGACGATGTTTTCCCAGAGGTCGTATATCTTATCGAATCCAGAGTTGAAGGGGACGACTATGTGTTCTGTTCTGTCATCAGGTTCCCAGTGAGGATCAAGTTCATATTCCTGTTTTTTACTTCCATGATATTTTGTAACACGAACTTTTTCCTGTGAAAAATCCATTCTGATACTAGAAAAAAACAATTCACTCTCACAGTAAATCCGATTTGAATATTCCTTCTTTAAATTACGATTTCTTAAATGAGAATATGATCTTGAGCTTCCTTTATCCCAGAAACCTCTTTTGTAAAGAACATAATTTATATATCCTAAATAATTCTTACCATCATAATTATTGGCTATCAACAACGCATCCAACAAAGTAGTCTTCCCCGTATTATTCTTTCCAGCAATGAGATTGACTCTGTTAAGCTTGGGGATTTCTAAATGTTCAAAGACTAGAAAGTTTTCTATGGTTAGATTGTGTATCATTGCTTGGTCTATGGGAAAGTGGGTAAAGACAAAAAATCAACCAACCCGGAGGGGCTCGAACCCCCAACCTTTGGTACCGGAAACCAACACTCTATCCAGTTGAGCTACGGGTCGTTGATTTTTTTAATGTTTTATCTTCTGATTTCAATGCAAATTTAGGGAAAAAAGTTCTTTTGTGCTACTTTTTTTATTTGTTGAAGCAGGGCGTGTGCTTGGTGGCACAAAATGTGCTGTACCAACTGAATATCTAGAGTAAACCAGACTGTTCTTGTCTGAAACGGGGAGAGTCGCAAAAAAAAATACTCCTACAATAGATAGTGATCGTTTTCTTAAGCAGACAATTTATCCAGCAATGCTTCCATTTCCTTTTTATATTCTTGGTAGACAGAGGTTGCTGGCCCGTTGAATCCTGTATGGATTTTGACTACTTTGCCTTCTTTGTCTAGTAAAATCGTTGTTGGAAACGAAATGATTTTGTTGAGCATAGGAAATTTCTCAGACGCTAGTTTTTTGCTTGCCTTTCCGCCATACAAAATGGGATATTCAATACCAAAATGTTTGATGTAATCATCTATGGCTTTTTTGTCCTTGTCGAGTTCACCTTTGCGTTCAAATGCTACTCCTACAAATTCTATGTTTTTGTTTTTGTATTCCTTGTACCACTCGGTATACAATTGGGTTTCGTCCATACAGTTGGGACACCAAGTACCAAATATTTGAACTAGTACACTCTTTCCATCTTTTTGGAGGTCTTTGAGGGTTTGGCTTGTCCCGTTTAGGTCGCTTAATTCAAAATCGAATCGAGCATTGGCATCTTTGAGGTAAGTTAATTTGTAGGGATCGCCTAAGTTGTAATTGGCGTCTTTTTGGGCGACAAAGGGTTCTTTCCAGTGTTTGCCTGACAAAAACTCGCCTTTCATTTGATTGTTTTCTATGGTTCCTTTGAATAGGAATGCGTGGGAACCATCGAAGCAGGAGAGGTAAAATCCATCTCCATAAATTTTGCCTGCGAGGAATCGGTAGTCGCCTGTTTCGGTCATAAAGGTTCCAGTGATGTCATTTCCTTTTTGCTCAAATTCGCCAATGGCCGGGTAAGCATCTTCGGTATTGGGGCTGAATTCGACCTTCCATTTACCGCCCATTTGTGCCGTTTCCTTGTCTCCTGCTGCTATTTGGAGATTATAGTCGGTAAATCGTGGGGGAACCAATTGGCTTTTTTTGTCAAATGCATAAAAGGGCATCTTGTATTCCTTTTCTGCCCCAGGATATTTGTCCCACTCCCCTACCAAATTGCCATCTACTATTTTGGTTGACAATGTTGAATTAAAAACAGGCATTGTAAAGTTGAGATTTTCTTCATTTGCTTGGCTGTCCAATATTTTGATTTTCTCGCTTCCATTGACCACATACAATGGCCCATTGGCTGTTTTTTCCAAGGTAAATGGAATCACATTTTGCTCATCTATTTCGAGAAAAGCGTTGTAGGTGACTGCTTTGGCAACAAAATCGGTATTGGTTTTGGACATAGTTTGTTCAGTTTGTGCTTTAGGCTGTTCTTTTCCACTATTGGATTGACAGCCAAATAGAAAGAGCATTGTTAGTACTGGCAAATAGTATTTCATTGAGTGTAATTGATGTTATTGTCCTAAATTAACCATATTTTGATAAAGAATGGGATGGAATGGGAATTTTTTGTACCCATTTCCTGTGCAGATGCGTGGTGTTTAGATGCATGGTGTTTAGACGCACGGCCGTGCGTCGCTACGAGTACAACCAACCAATGATACAATCAATACAACCAATGATACAAACTAATTCAAATAAAAAAGCACCTCCTAATAGGGAGATGCTTGTGCAATGTTACTTTATAAACAAAACAATTTATTATTGTTAATTACTTTCATCCTTTGAAAATTTTT